>JBELBG010000074.1:0-6747 GCA_042095435.1 Thiotrichaceae bacterium
CGCGACTGTACTAAAGTACTAGTATATTGGTCATGGCGATTACAGATTAAAGTATGTCTAGAACGGATTCTGGAGGACGCCCAATACAGGCTTTATTGTTCGCCAATACAATCGGACGTTCAATTAAAATTGGGTTCTCTACCATCGCATCCAGTATCGCATCATCGTCATCGAGTTTTTCTTTCAGATTAAGCTCTTTAAAGACTGATTCGCCTTTTCTTAACAATGCTGATGGCGCAATCCCCAATTTCTTTAAAACGCCTGACAAGGTCTTTTTATCAGGTGAATCTTTCAGGTATTCAATAATTTCAATATCAACGTCTTGCTCTTCCAGAATCGCCAGTGTTTGTCTGGACTTGGAACAACGTGGATTATGGTAGATTGTCGCTTTCATTTACGCTATCTCTCTGTAATATTAGTGTTATTCAGTATTAAATTATCATAATTAAAATAAAAGCAGATGACGAGCTGAAATGATAGAAAACTTTTTAAATATTCTGAAACAGAATCTCATTAAAGTGTTTTACTTCACACGCTTTTTTTTACGCCACTATTTTATGCTGCGCGGTATGCAAACGGCGTCTTCGCTTGCCTATACAACGTTACTATCGATTGTACCAATGGTAACCGTGATGTTCGGCTTATTTGGCAGTGTTTCTGTGCTCAGCAATTTCTCTGAAGCGATACAGGACTTTGTCTTTTCCAATTTTGTTCCTGAATTTGGTTGGACGATTCAATCATATTTAACTGATTTTTCTGATAAAGCATCAAAACTAACAATAACCGGCAGTATGGTTTTAGTGGTCATTGCCATAATGTTGATGGCAACGATTGACAATGCCTTTAATCGCATCTGGATGGTGAAGAAACGGCGTAACCCAGTAGGACGTCTGTTAGTCTATTGGGCGGTATTAACTCTGGGACCGTTGTTAATTGGTGTTGGATTGGCAACTACATCTTATTTTCTATCTCTGCCCGTCGTTGCTGATGTTGATACGACTTATAACTTAAAAGCGCGTTTACTCAGTTGGCTGCCATTCTTAACCACATCGATCGCTTTTTCCTTATTGTATATTTTGATACCGAACTGTTTTGTCTCTAAGAAACATGCCGTCATTGGCGGATTCATTTGCGCCATACTTTTTGAACTGGCGAAATACGGTTTCGGTATTTATGTCAGAGAAATGCCGAGTTATGAAAACATTTATGGTGCCGTCGCTATAATCCCACTCTTCCTTATCTGGATTTATGTGTCATGGATGATTGTCTTATTCGGTGCGCATATTACCTTTTGTCTATCTTCATTTCGGTTACAGGATGAAATTGAATTGCGTAGTAAAGGTGGTTGGAAGTTTATCGATGTACTTCGGGTGTTAGAGTTACTTTACAAAGGACAACGTGAAGGCAAGACGCTTTCGATTGCTGAGATAAGAAAAAGCTCGGTATTACTACCGCAATTTGAAATGAATGAATTATTGGAACATTTAAAAAGAAAGAAATGGGCGAATCAAAGCTCGAATGGTGAGTGGTTATTATCAAAAGACATGAAAGAATCCAGTCTTTACGACTTACATACTGTATTGCCGGTTCGATTACCCCTCTCGGAATATGAACTCGGTCAGGACAAACTCTCAATTAAACTGAAAGATTGCCTGACTGATTATAAACAGGAAGTCGCCCAACACTTATCAATTTCAATGCATGACTTCTTTAGCGATAAAACAAATTAAGATAATTATGTTTTATAGCTAAACACTTCGTACGTCATACTTGATTCAATAATAGTCTTAACAGTAATCAATTCTTTCTTATCACCCAGAATCATTTCCATTTCCCGGCCTTCGATATAAAGTCCTTTTTCTACAATGATAGATAAGTCATTTGGATCATTGGTATGGCTAGCAAGAAAAGCAGGTTTAAATTCCTGATCAACTTTACTACCACCGCAAGCCCGAATCGAAATGGGTTTAGCTGTATCAGAAATAAGCTGTAGACCTATTTTATGTATAGACTTACTCACCATTAACCAACGTATCGTGCTTATACTCCATATTCTTTTTTCATCATCAAGACTAATGCCAACCAGATCACCAACGCGCATGGCGTTTTTTGGCTTATCATCACGAATAATGGCATAACCACCAGAACCCTCATCAACAATGCGCCATTCTTCAGGTATATAGTGACTACCTGACAGAGATAGGTCCTGTTCTTCTGGTAAGCCCTCAGCGATATCGATCTCTCCATTATCCTGTTGAGTAGATACATTTTGAAATACATTGCCATTATTTAGGTAGTAATAAACAGCTCGAGTACCAGAAACAAGGTTCAATTTTCCCGACTTGGCTTTTCTTGGGAAGTATCGGTTAGGAGGAAGTCCCCAGGCTTTTAGCATGTTAACGAGTAATGCTTTTGCATAAAAAGGAGAAAGCACAATTGATTTATCGATTGGTTGTCCAATTTTAATCAGATCAATTTGTTTTTTTATTAAATCATCTAATGGAGTCGAATCGAGTAAACGTACCTTGTCATGTATTTTAGTCTGATCAAACTTTGCATAAGGTATGGCTTTATTATCTGTTTTTAAATCGACAACAAAATAACCACTGGAGTTTGTTACAGATTGCATCTCATGTAATTGTGTATATTCAGCCCATTTATCCAGTTGTTCATACACTTCCCAGATAGCGCCGAACGGTAAATGATGCGGGTCAACTAACGATGCCATCATGATTTTTTTATAAGTATGATCAATTGTCGTGCTGATGTTTTTATTATTGGGTCCGGGAATAGAATAAATTTTCTTATGACAGTCCATCGACTCGGCAAAGTCATAAATAAAGTTCAGTTGTTGCCAAACATTTTTTGGAATAGGTGCATATTCAAGAAAGCTGAATATCAATGCATGCGATAAATAATTCATTGACATTAGCATGGCTTCAATTGGTGGTTTCGATTGTTTCCAGAGTGTCTTTTTATTTAAAGCATTATCAAAAGCGATTTTACAGGCATAGCTTAATGACACAGCGACCTGTTTTAACTGACTAACCTGGCTGCCCATTGCATCGATAGTTTGTAAAGTATGTTGAGCTCCAGCATTCATTTGTGAAGCAACATAATATTGATAAGGGCGATTATAAAGTTCGACCAGTTCCAGTCTGATTGATGATTTGATGTTAGCTTTATTTGTCGCGATCAATGCTTCATTTAACAAAGCATTGGTTTTTTTAAAGTCGATATAAGATAAAGAGTCTAACCATTCTTCTATATAAATGGGTCGTGTTTCAATTTCCGCACCCTGAGCGGATTTTTTAACGGGTAACTTATCCATAATATTTTTCTTTTTTTAGTTATTTGCCAATAATATTGGCAAGTTCTATTCCATAAACTTAGTTTAGTTTTCTACAAAATGTGATGTAATTTGCAAAACTGTAAATAAATGAAAGGCTTGGGAAGAAAAGTTTAAGAATGCTTTCACTCCTCCCTAACCAAAATTATTTATTTAAATATCAAAGAGATACAGAGTATTATTTGATTTTGGTACTATATTGTTTGCAAAATAACAATACAAACAAGCAATCAGCAGGAACACTGTGTCTCAAAATTGAGACAGGATTAATTAAATTACAAGTAATTGAAATATATGAAAAAAACAACACATTGTTTTGTCAGTGGTCGTGTTCAGGGTGTCTGTTTTCGCATGTCGACGGAGCAACAGGCGAAAATTTTAGGTTTAACAGGGTGGGTCAGGAATCTTTCTGATGGCCGAGTTGAAGTGATGGCGTCAGGTGAGTCGGGTTTGATTGACGAATTACAGCAATGGTTAAGTCACGGCCCGACAATGGCAAAAGTGCTTAATGTTGAAAGTCATAATATCGATTATCAGGAATTCTCCGATTTCTCGGTTCGCTGAGTCTACAGACAAGAATTATTAAACTAACCTTTCCTTAATAAACTTAATCGCTGAATCTAACGCAATATTCTGGTTATCTTTATCAGTTCGTGCCTTATATTCAATTTCACCGGCATCGAGTCCTTTTTCGCTGAAGACAAAACGATGTGGAATACCAATCAGTTCCATATCCGCGAACATCACACCTGGACGTTCTTTACGATCATCAAGAATGACATCAATACCTGCTGATTTTAATTCATCATAAAACGCCATTACAGCTTCACGTAAGCGAACTGATTTATGTATATTGATTGGAACCAAGGCCAATTGGAACGGCGCGATAGCCGTTGGCCAGATAATACCTTTATCATCATTGTTCTGCTCAATAGCAGCAGCAATAATGCGAGAAACACCAATACCATAACAGCCCATCGTCAGAGTGATAGCTTTACCTTGTTCGTCAAGGCAGGTCGCTTTCATAGCTGAACTGTATTTAGTACCCAGCTGAAAGATATGCCCGACTTCAATACCGCGAGCAAATTCCAGTTTCCCAGAACCGTCTTCTGCAGTATCACCTTCACAAACATTTCGTATATCAACAGTTTCTGAAATAGATAAGTCGCGTTTCCAGTTAACGCCGGTTAAGTGCTTGCCTTCTTCATTCGCGCCACAAACAAAGTCAGAAACTACACTAGCGCTATGATCTACAAAAACAGGAATAGACAAATTAACAGGCCCTAGTGAACCTACACTACAACCAATTGATCCTTTAATTTCTTTATCATCGGCAAAGCTGAGTGGGCTCATGACACCGTCCAGTTTTTCTGCCTTGATAGCATTGAGTTCATGATCGCCTCTTAAGACCAAAGCAACTAAACCATCATCTTCTGATTTTACAATCAATGTTTTCAAACATTGCGCCGCATCAACGTTCAGAAATTGACTAACATCTTCAATACTATGTTGGTTTGGCGTATCTACAGTTTCAATTTCTTTTGTAGGAACAGGGCGATCCTGTTCAGGTTTGACGGCAACAGCCTGTTCCATATTCGCGGCATAATCACCGTTGTCAGAAAAAGCGATAAGGTCTTCTCCTGATTCAGCCAGCACATGAAATTCATGTGATTTGCTGCCACCGATATTGCCTGAATCAGCAATGACAGCTCGAAAGTTCAAACCGATTCGACTAAAAATATTGGAATAAGCTTGGTACATCAGCTCATAGGTTTCCTGTAACGATGTATCATCAAGATGAAATGAATACGCATCTTTCATCAAAAATTCGCGTGCGCGCATAATGCCGAAACGGGGGCGCACTTCATCTCTAAACTTAGTCTGAATTTGATAAAAGTTCGCAGGCAGCTGTTTGTAACTTCGAATCTCTTTTCGAACCAAGTCTGTAATGATTTCTTCATGTGTTGGACCAAAACAAAAATCGCGCTCATGACGGTCATTAATTCTCAATAGTTCAGGCCCGTACTGATCCCAGCGACCGGATTCCTGCCATAACTCGGCTGGCTGGATGGCAGACATCATGATTTCCTGTGCACCGGCTTTATCCATCTCATCTCTGACGATATTTTCCACTTTACGTAAAACGCGCAAGCCCAATGGCAGCCAGGTATAGATACCGGAAGCAAGTTGTCGAACCATGCCGGCACGGAGCATGAGTTGATGGCTGGCAATTTCAGCGTCAGCGGGTGCTTCGCGTAAAGTAGAGAGAAGTAATTGTGATGTTTTCATTGTTCGATTTAGCTTAAAAGTTTAAGAATTGATTATGTCGCCTATTGCCTGATTTTCAACCATGTTTAATCAGCGCGGTACTATAAACGACATTAGGCAGTAGGGTAAGTAATCAGGCTTTTATTCCTATTTCTGAAGCTGATTTCAATAGTAATTTAGCTCGATTTTGACTATTTCAGGAATATTGCAGACATTAACTTGACCTAACCGAAGAATCTCAGTACCTTCGCGCGTTTCGGTTGAATTTTATAATAATTTTGGTATAGAAAGTGGTAGCTAAAAAGAAAGAAATATTACGCGGTGCAGAAATTTTCTGTCGGGCGCTAAAAGACGAGGGAGTTAAACACCTGTTTGGCTATCCCGGTGGCGCGGTTTTGCATATTTATGATGAGTTATATAAGCAAGATGCCGTCGAACATATTCTCGTCCGTCATGAGCAAGGTGCAACTCACGCAGCTGATGGTTATGCGCGTGCAACTGGTAGGCCAGGAGTTGTCTTAGTCACCTCTGGTCCGGGTGCGACCAATGCTGTCACCGGTATTGCGACAGCCTATCTTGATTCTATACCACTGGTTGTTTTCACCGGACAGGTTCCAACAGCCATGATCGGCAATGATGCTTTTCAGGAAGTGGATTCTGTCGGTATTACACGCCCTTGTGTTAAGCACAATTTCCTCGTTAAAGACGTTAAAGATTTAGCGACCACAATTAAAAAGGCATTTTACGTTGCGACCAGTGGTCGTCCTGGCCCTGTTGTTGTTGATATCCCGAAAGATATCACCGCGGATTCGTGCGAGTACGAATATCCAAAAACAGTTGATATGCCAACCTATAAACCGGTGATTAAAGGTCATCCGGGACAGATTAAAAAAGCAGCGAATCTAATTCTGTCCGCGAAGAAGCCGGTGATTTATTCAGGTGGCGGCGTTATTCTGGGCGAAGCCAGCAAGGAATTAACTCAATTTTCCAAATTATTAGGTTTTCCAATAACCAATACTTTAATGGGCTTAGGCGCATTTCCAGCGACGCATAAGCAGTTTATTGGCATGTTGGGTATGCACGGCACTTATGAAGCGAATATGGCCATGCATCAATGCGATGTATTGATT
>JBELBG010000075.1:0-6742 GCA_042095435.1 Thiotrichaceae bacterium
CTAGTTCGCAATGTTGGCATGCACCTTTACACGGACATGGTGTTATATGACGGTAATCTAGTACCTGAAACCGTTGTTGATCTGATGGTGACATCATTGGCTGCGATTCACGACTTAAATAAAAACTCCAAACGTATCAACAGTACTAAAGGCTCTGTTTATATCGTTAAACCCAAAATGCACGGCCCTGAGGAAGTGGCTTTAGCGAATAAATTATTTGGACAAGCAGAAGAAGCACTCAACCTTCCAGAGAATACTTTAAAGATGGGGATCATGGATGAAGAACGTCGTACTTCTGTTAATTTAAAAGCTTGTATTAACGCTGCCAGTGAACGTGTTGTCTTTATTAACACCGGTTTTCTCGATCGTACCGGTGATGATATACATACCAATATGGAAGCAGGACCGATTATTCCTAAAACTGAATTAAAAGGTGCGAAATGGTTAAAAGCCTACGAAGATTCAAACGTTCAGGTTGGTCTAGACTGCGGTTTAATGGGTAAGGCCCAAATCGGTAAGGGTATGTGGGCCATGCCGGAAGAAATGAATAATATGATGAAAACTAAAATCGGACATTTAAAAGCCGGTGCAAACACATCATGGGTTCCTTCGCCTGTTGCTGCCACCTTACATGCGATTCATTACCACCGGCTCAATGTTAAAAGCCGACAGTTAGCTTTGATAGAAGCAGCAAAAATTCCTGTTGATGATATTCTGGATATTCCTGTTATGAATAAAAAGCGAAAATTATCGCCGTTAGAAATTAGACATGAATTAGAAAATAATGCTCAAGGGATATTAGGGTATGTTTCACGCTGGGTTGGCCAAGGTGTCGGCTGCTCTAAAGTACCTGACATTAATGATGTGGCCTTAATGGAAGACTGTGCGACGTTAAGAATATCCAGTCAACATATTGCTAACTGGTTACATCATGACATTGTCACCAGAGAAGAAGTACGTGAAGCAATGAAACGTATGGCTGTTATTGTTGATAGGCAAAATCGTGATGATAAAAATTACGAACCTATGTCAAAAGATTTTAATAACAGTGTGCCTTTTCAGGCAGCGATTGATCTGGTTTTGAAGGGTCGAAAGCAAGCGAATGGTTATACAGAATTTATTCTGTATAGACGTAGACAAGAACAAAAAATACTCGACGCTTAAAATTTTTGATACGTATTTATTAAGGCTAGCTCTGATATTTTGAGTATTTTTTAAAAAGAATACTCAAAATTATCCTTATACTTGGCTTTAAACTCATCTAATGTAAAAGAATGATTTTGTGTACCATGTTGCTCAATCTTTATTGAGCCCATTAAGGATGCAATTCGTCCTGTCGTTTCCCAATCGAGTTCATTAATCAACCCGTATAACAACCCAGCGCGATAAGCATCACCACAACCTGTTGGGTCATTAATTGCCGCTGGTTTAACACAAGGAATTTCAAGACGTTTGTCTTTCGTATAAATATGTGAACCTTCACCACCACGTGTAATGATCAAGGCTTCTACCTGCTCGGTTACTTCATGCGGAGATAGACCGGTTTTATCCTGCATCATTTCCCACTCATAATCGTTTACCGTTAACCAGCTTGCCTGTTCAATAAATTTCTTTAAATCATCACCATCGAACATAGGCATACCCTGCCCAGGGTCGAATATAAATGGAATATTAGCATCCACAAATTGCGCTGCATGCTGCAGCATCCCGTCACGACCGTCAGGAGAGATAATGCCTATTTTACAACTATCAGCATCCGTGACTTTATTTTGATATGACTCATTCATCGCGCCAGGGTGAAAAGCGGTAATCTGATTATCATCGAGATCAGTAGTAATAAAAGCCTGCCCGGTAAACGCATCATCAAGCACAGTAATATGCTTTTGGCTGATACCATTCTTATCTAACCAGTCAGCATAAGGCGTAAAGTCTTTACCGACTGTCGCCATAATTTGTGGCAAATTACTATCAAGCAAATTTAATCCATAAGCAATATTCCCGGCACAACCGCCAAACTCACGGCGCATATCGGGCACCAGAAAAGAGACATTTAGCATATGCACTTTTTCTGGAAGAATATGATTTTTAAACTTATCCGGAAAAACCATAATATGGTCGTACGCCATTGAACCGCAAATTAATACACTCATGAAAAAACCTTTATTAATCTAGAAATATTGTCAGGACGAAATATAGCATTGATAGGATATTCACTGCCAATTTGATTTTATCCCTTTTATAATTAGTAAAATTCAAGCCGAATCACTCCGTTATGACATTAAGCCAGATATTATTTCACCAACAAACTATCTTTGCTTTATTTGTCTATTTTATCAGCGTCATTGCTGCAATTTTCCTGTTTGTATTCGTACATATAAAGTCTAACCATCCTATTCTGAGCTACTGTCGGTATAAAATTGGGATGCCTTTTATTAAAACGGTTCTGATATTGGTTTTTATTTTGCTCGTTTTTCCAATCAATTTTGGTATAGAAGACGCGCCATCAATTTCTGAATTACTTTCTCTGGATGACAAACGTTCTAACTTTTTATTGAACATTATTTTTTTACTGACTTTTTTCTTCCCGCTAATACCTATTATAGGAAAATGGGAAGAACTGGTCATCCCATTACAGGACATACTGGCCTCGATGATTATTTTTAGCTGGTTATGTAATAGTATGAATATGAAGACGTATTCTTTGTTTCCTGATGGCAAAACACTTTTGATTATTTTTATAATTTCATTTATTACGCATAAATTAGCAGCTCAACTATCTATAATCCTTGGTGATTATTTTGATAAACTTTATCAGCTAGAAGGTTTTCATGAACTCACCTTTAAAGGCGTTGTGCTTATTATGCAGAGTCCGGTTATTTTTATTTTTGGACTCTACCTAGGTAAACAATTAAGTTAACAATTCAATGCCAGTAAAACTAATGTCAGTACAGCGAAAAATAATCCATATTGATATGGATGCATTTTATGCATCCGTCGAACAACGTGATTATCCGGAATACAGAAATAAACCTTTAATAGTTGGTGGCAAACCGAATAGTCGTGGTGTCGTTGCGGCATGTAGTTATGAAGCGAGAAAATTTGGCATACATTCAGCCATGCCTTGCTCACAGGCTTACCGATTATGCCCTTCTGCTATTTTTGTTCGACCTCGATTTGAAGCTTATAGAGAAGTCTCGAGTCAAATACGCGAAATCTTCTGGCAATATGCTTCTGAGGTAGAACCATTATCTCTGGACGAAGCTTATCTGGATGTCACCTATACTGCTGAATATGAAGGGTCAGCAACACTAATAGCCAAAGCAATAAAACGCGAGATATTAAATAAAACCAGGCTAATTGCCTCTGCTGGTGTTTCCTATAACAAATTTCTCGCAAAAATTGCATCGGACATGGACAAACCTGATGGTTTATATGTGATTAAGCCGGAACAGGGGGAAGACTTTATTGCCAAGCTATCCATAGGAAAATTCTATGGTATTGGTCCAGCCACTGAGAAAAAGATGAAGAAAGCAGGTATTACAAATGGAAAGGAATTACGTGCATGGCCGCTTGCAAAACTAATAAAGAAGTTCGGGAAAACAGGAAACTACTATTACAACATTGCTCGTGCAATTGATCCTCGCCCGGTACACAGTAAGCGGATCAGAAAATCGCTGGGCAAAGAAACCACTTTTACCAATGACATTAATTCTATCGACGAACTTTTAAATAAACTGGAACTATTAGCCGAACAAGTTATTAACGATCTGGACAAACAAAATCTAAAATCTCGAACATTAACCTTGAAAGTTAAATACGCAAATTTTAAACAAGTGACTCGCGCCTACACCAGTGATGAAACTTTCAAACTGGAATCGATAAAAAAAACATTGCCAAAATTATTAGCTAAAACAGAAGCGGGTAAATCACCCGTTAGATTAATCGGCCTGTCTTTAAGTAGTTTTGATAAAAAAACTATAGACAAAAAACAGGATCAGCTTGATCTGAATTTAAGCGAAAACAGTTAATAATATGTTTTTGCTTTTACTTTTTTGTTTTCTTCTTGATTCCAAGCATCTCTTTTAGAAATAAACCCGTATGAGATTTTTTATTCTCAGCCACCTCTTCTGGCGTGCCCGTAGCAATAATTTCACCACCTCCATCACCACCTTCTGGCCCTAGATCAACAACCCAGTCTGCCGTTTTAATCACATCAAGGTTGTGTTCTATAACAATAATGGTATTTCCGTGATCTCTTAAGTGATGCAATATTTCCAGTAACTGTTGTATATCATGAAAGTGTAAACCAGTTGTCGGTTCATCCAGTATATAAAGCGTCTTACCTGTGTCGCGTTTAGACAGTTCTTTTGAGAGTTTCACGCGTTGTGCTTCACCACCCGATAAGGTCGTCGCGTTTTGACCTAAACGAATATACGACAAGCCGACATCCATTAATGTTTGCAGCTTACGTTTTAATACGGGAACAGCATCAAAAAATTCATAAGCTTCTTCAACACTCATGTCCAATACCTGATGAATGTTCTTTCCTTTATAACGTATATCCAGTGTTTCTCTGTTATAGCGTTTACCATTACAGGTATCACATGGCACATATATATCTGGTAAGAAATGCATTTCAACCTTGATTAAACCATCACCCTGACAGGCTTCACAACGGCCACCTTTGACATTAAAGCTAAAACGCCCAGGTTTATAAGCACGTGAACGTGCCTCTGCTGTTGCAGCAAACAGTTCTCGTATAGGTGTAAATAAACCAGTATAGGTTGCAGGGTTAGAACGTGGCGTACGACCAATCGGACTTTGGTCAATATCAACAACTTTATCAAAATGTTCCAGTCCTTCTATTGACTCATAAGGTGCTGGACTTGTATTTGCCCGGTTTAAATCGCGTGCAACAATTTGATAAAGCGTGTCATTTATTAAGGTTGATTTACCAGAACCAGACACACCTGTAATACAGGTGAGTAAACTAACAGGAATCGTTAATGTAACATTTTTTAAATTATGCCCACTGGCCTTCTTTAGTTCCATTACCTGCATGGGGTTATAAGGCGTACGTTGTCGGGGGATATCTATTTTTTTCTTTCCGGATAAATACTGCCCGGTTAAAGAATTTTTATCCTTTGCAATCATTGCCGGCGTGCCTTGAGAAACAATATTGCCACCGTGTACACCCGCACCCGGACCGATATCAATCACATGCTGAGCGGCGTTAATCGCTTCTTCATCATGCTCAACAACAATAACTGTATTTCCTAAATCACGAAGGTGAAATAAAGTTTTTAATAAACGCTGATTATCACGCTGATGTAATCCGATTGATGGTTCATCGAGGATGTACATAACACCAACCAACCCGGCACCAATCTGACTGGCCAAACGAATACGTTGCGCTTCACCACCGGATAAGGTTTCCGCACTACGTTCCAGAGTCAGATAATCGAGTCCAACATTAACCAGAAAGCTTAAACGGTCATCCACTTCTTTTAATATCTTTACTGCAATTTTGCCTCGTGCCCCTTTTAACTCCATAGCTTCAAATAATTCTTTCGCTTTTACGATAGGCATCGCGGTGACATCAGGCAAGGCAATATCATTAATCAATACATGTCGTGCGGACTCATTTAAACGCGCACCTTTACACTTTGGGCAAGGTTTTCGATTCTGATATTTAGCCAGTTCTTCCCTAACCATAACTGAATCGGTCTCCATATAGCGCCGTTGTAAATTTGGAATAATGCCTTCGAACGCATGTTTACGAATCACTGTTTTTTCACGTTCACGCAGATATTTAAACTTAATCTCTTCATCGCCACTGCCGAACATCAACACATCTTTAATTTCGTCTGATAATTCTTCGAATGGTGTATCAATATCAAACTTGTAATGCGCAGAGATTGATTTGATTAACTGGAAGTAATAAGCATTTCTCCTGTCCCAACCTTTTATTGCGCCACCGGGCAAACTTAACTCCGGGTTTTGTACGACCCGCCCCGGATCAAAGTACTGAATACTACCCAGACCATCACAATTAGAGCAGGCGCCAGCGGGATTATTAAAAGAAAACAAACGTGGCTCCAGTTCACTCAAACTGTATCCACATTGATTGCAGGCATAACGTGATGAAAATAATTGCTCTTCGGTTTTATTGCTGTTACCTGTTTGGTCATCCATCGGGATAACTAACGCGATGCCATCAGATAATCTTAACGCCGTTTCAAAAGATTCAGTTAAGCGTAATTGAATATCTTCTCGAACTTTAAAGCGGTCGACGACAACTTCGATTGTATGTTTCTTACGCAACTCAAGCTCAGGTACTTGATCCAGTTCATATATATGTCCATCAACACGTGCTCTGATAAAGCCTTCTGTGCGTAAACGATCCAAGATCTGCGCATGTTCGCCTTTGCGTTCCTGAACAACCGGAGCCAATAACATCAAACGTTCATTCTGAGGACGGGTCAAAACTGTATCGACCATTTGCGAAATAGTCTGCGCTTCGAGTAAGGAATGGTGTTTAGGACAATGTGGCTGCCCTACCCGTGCGAAAAGTAAACGAAGGTAATCGTATATTTCAGTAATCGTACCAACTGTTGAACGCGGATTATGCGATGTGGCTTTTTGTTCAATGGAAATAGCAGGAGATAAGCCTTCTATATGATCAACATCCGGTTTTTCCATCATCGAAAGAAATTGACGCGCATAAGCAGACAGTGACTCG
>JBELBG010000076.1:0-5198 GCA_042095435.1 Thiotrichaceae bacterium
GCACCCAAAACATCATATCGGTATTTCTGCTTTGATAGGAATACAGCAATTTGAAGCCCGCGGTCTGGGAAATTTTCACTGTTTTACAGCATCAGCTATTGCTGCGAATGGTGGAACAGTTGCGACATGTAATGCAGCTTCTGTTGGCGCTGGGTTTACACGTTCCACTAAGCTAACAAACAATGGTCGTGAGTGGTCATTTGGATTGGGGGGGCGTGTTGGCTGGATAGGGCAACTCACTGAGCGTGTTACCGTAGCTGCTGCTGCTGCCAGCAAAATATATATGACCGAGTTCGATGACTATAGTGAACTGTTTGCTGAACAAGGCGATTTTGATATACCCGCAAACATTACTTTAGGTATTTCATTACAAGCAACGGATAATTTGCTTCTTGCTTTTGACTACCAAAGAATTTTCTATGGTGATGTTGCATCAGTGGCTAACTCAGGCCCTATTGCTAGCGCTACTGGACCAACATTAGGAGCGGGTAGCGGTCTATTGGGTTCAGATAATGGACTTGGCTTTGGCTGGAGGAGTATTAATGTATTCAAGTTTGGCACCAAGTATCAGGTTAGCAATAAATGTACGTTTAGTGGAGGGTACAACTACAATGAAAGTCCAATCCCCGATAATCAGTTACTTTTTAATATCATTTCACCAGCAGTTAATAAACACCATATCACTTTAGGGTTTACCTACCGTGGTAATAATGGCAGTGAATGGAATGTTGCTTATATGCATGCTGCACATGAAAAACAAAGTGCTATAACGGCTTTTGGTTTGTCAGGAGAAATTGAAATGAGTCAAAACTCGATTGAGTTAAGTTATAGCTGGAAATAAAAGATAGGCTAGAAGTGTTCTATGCAATGTTTATTCAGAAAACAGGAGTTTACTTGTCTTCATGCCCAGAAGTATAAAGATAACAACTAATAAAGCTTGAGTAAAGCCAAAACCTAATGCCGCAATTGCAGGGCCAGGACAATAACCTATCATTCCCCAGCCTGCTCCAAATAAGCTGGAACCTATCAGAAGTTTACTATCAATTTTATTATTAGTAGGCAAATAAAATTGCGATGACAGTAATGGGTGTTTGCGTTTCAGAATAACGCTAAAGGAAATAATACTGACCAATAACCCACCACCTATGACAAGTAGCAGGCTGGGATCCCAGTTTCCAGTGACATCAAGAAAATTAAGTACTTTCTCCGGATCAGCCATCTGTGGAATACATAAGCCTGTTCCAAACAAAAGGCCAGCAAGTAATGCGATTAGATATTGTTTAATGTTCATGCTATGTCAGACTGAATAGATGACGAACAAGATACACGGAAATGATCCCACTCGTCATAAAGACCATTGTTGCTGTGATAGAACGTTTCGATAGTCGAGCTATGCCACATATACCGTGACCACTCGTACAGCCTTTACCCATTTCGGCACCAAAACCCACAAGAAAAGCACCGGAGATCAATAATGATATTGGAAAGTCAGTTCGTTCAGTGAATGATTCTGGAAATATTAATTGATAGATAAACGCAGAAATAACTACACCGAATAAAAATACCAAACGCCACAATGTATCGTTTTTTGTCCCTGATAATACGCCACTGACAATGCCACTAATTCCTGTTATTCGACCGTTAAACAATAAAAATATCATTGCACTGATGCCAATCAATAGGCCACCAATGAATGCCGATACTGGAGTAAAGTTTTCGATTGACAATCCTTAATTGAATAACGCGTCTGTTTTAAATTGATATATCGAAATTATAACATTGGTGAATTAGGAAAAAAACCTGAATAATTCTACCATGAATCTATATGATAATTTAACGGGAACAGAAATAGAAATAAAAATAAAAATAAAAAAGGGTTCATTAATAAACCTTTTTTTGTTTGGCTCCCCGGGACAGGCTCGAACTGCCGACCTAGTGATTAACAGTCACTTATTCAAGAGCTTTATTACTACCAAATAATAGGTGGAAAATCATTGTTAATGCCTCACGACATGTCTGATTTTGATTGCATGATTAAGCAATATAAATGCTTAACCTGATTAGCTTCCAATCAATTGCGCCTGATATTATTTTTTTTGCAATAAGCCTTCCGCAACAGCAACTCGTTCCAATGCTTCTTCCATCATTTGCCTTGCCTTTGCCGCTGTATGCTGTAGGTAACTGTGCAAAGCCGCGTCCTCTTCATTTTTGTTGGAACAGCCGGCACTGTAATCCTCAAAATGTGAGAGGTTGACCACGATACCGACGAGATGGTGTGGGCATTCACAATCAATGCTGGTAGAAGTGTTGGCAAGTCGCGCTAGGGTAGGCTGCGAGAATCGGCGTGCTGGAATATTATCTATGATTTCATCTTTATCTTCAGTGACTGGATTACTCACTCTTGTACGTATGGCGATAGGGCCACCTGTGCTGAGCAACTTGGATAGTTCCCGGATCGTAACTGGCGCGCGAAAGGTGCTTATAACATCATCACTGAGCTGCGATACATCGATGTCGCGCGAGTAGCTGTAAATGACTACGATGCGACGGGCGCCGCTGATTCTTTGAAGGTCTGCGACCAATGCGGCAGTATGCTGATCGATGATGGAGAATTCCAGAATTAGTACATCAGGCTTCAAGCGTTTAATATCAGCTTTGAAATGACTCATGTCTGAGGTGCCAAAAATAATTTCAAGCCCATCGGCACTTTCTTCATCTGTATTGAGTCTTATTGGCAGGTAATCACCGAACACGGCAACGCGTGGTTTACTCAATTTACTATCGATGGGAATGATCGAAGCACCGTTGTCTAACTCAGCAACGCGTTTTTTTAATTCTGCTTCACTGAGTTTTGCGATGTTACTTATGGCACTACCGCGATCAACGAGAAACTTTAATAACTGTAGGCGTTCGACGTCGCTCCTGGAGTAATGGCGATGTCCTGATTCAGTTCGGTTTGCCTTTACAGCTGCATAGCGGCTTTCCCAAACACGCAAGGTATGAACCGTTATGCCAGTTAAGCGCGCCACCGCGCTGATACCATAATTCGACACTTCTACTTTATTATCATCGTTCATTAACTACTCCCCGAAAAATCGATTTATGAATTATTTTTATGTTTGCTTACAGCTATCATGTAATTCACCGAAAGGTTATTGGTAAGGCTGAATTTCCTGTTAAAAGGATTGACCCTGACGCCACACCGATCATCAATGGCCATGTTTTGACATTTTAGCAACTGTTCCAGCTCAGCAGGTTTTACAAATTTACGCCATTGGTGTGTCCCCCTAGGCAACCACCGCAGCACATACTCCGCGCCGACAATCGCAAACAGCCATGATTTGGGTGTCCGATTAATCGTTGAAATAAACATCGCGCCATTATCTGATACGAGTTGCGTACAGGCGTTTATAAAGCCAGGTAAATCTGCGACATGCTCTACGACTTCCATATTCAATACGACATCATAAGTTTTACCAACTTTAGCCAGTTCTTCAGCCGTGCCATGATCATAGCGAATCTGTAGGGCCATACGTTGAGAGTGTCGACGGGCAATCTCAATATTTTTTTCAGTGACGTCAACGCCGTGAACATTGCCGCCAAGGCTGGCAATGGACTCAGATAAAATACCGCCACCGCAGCCAATATCAAGGATGTTTAAACCCGCTAGTGGTTTATCGCGGTTAGGATCACTCCGGAAATAATTACAAATAGAACGGCTCAGATAATCGGTACGTAATGTGTTCAACCTGTGCAGTGGCCAGAGAAGTCCAGACTCATCCCACCACATATCACCTAGCTTTTCATAATAAGCGACTTCGTTCGGATCGACGCTGCTGGCTGTCATAGTGTTGCATATTGTAGAGCAATTACCAGATTAATAAATACAGCTAGCGTGATCAGAAGATTAAAAATATTGATTATGACCGAACGTTTATGCAGCCGATTAAATGTTTTTGCCTTAACATACCCTGCATCGCTTGCGCTATTTATTTTAGGTATCAAATACAGTGAATACACGGTCATCAACAAAATACATGCTGAACCAAATGCTGACCACAGTACTGGCATTGTAACTATGCCGCTCTGGGATATGTAATAAATTAAAGCGAGATGTAATATAACCCCACAGGCAATACCTGTTTTGTAATAGCGAGGAAACAGTGCCCTGAGTAAATGACTGGCACCAGTTGGAGACAATGCCTTGAATACAATCGGTGCCAATACCAGCGACAAAAAAACTATCGAGCCTAGCCATATGCCGCTGGATAGTAGTGCTAAAGCTAAAGAAAACTCGTTCATCAAGCTGTATAATTAGCCTGCTTTTTTGATCCAGGCATTACACCAGCCTCCAGCCTTAACCTGCTTGCCGGCGAATATTGGGCAGCCACCGTTACCCTCTGTACCTGTGCCCTGATAAAGACTGCAGTTATGGCAAAACTGGTTGTCGCTGTATTTTGGATAACTGGCTTTATCGACCTGTGTTACATCATGTTTGTAGCCGAGAGCCTTTGCCTGCGGACTGTTTTCGTCCAATAAAGTGGATTCGTCAGCATATGCTTGTTTATGAAATAGGGAATACAGAGTCAGCGAAATAGCGCCTGCAGTGCCCTTCTTTAGGAATGCTCTACGAGAATTTTGATTTTCTGTGTTCATATTTTTTACCTTTTAAAAAAAGGCCGGCGTTTCCGCCGGCTAAGTGTCGCTTCCAGGGGAGAAACTATAACTGCGAAGTTTGTTTAAGAACTCGGTGGCAGCAATACAGTGTCAACTACGTGAATCACACCATTGCTGGCTACTACATCAGCCATGACTACTCTGGAGTTATTAATGTCAACATTAGTACCATCTACTGCAATATTAATATCAGCACCGTTTACGGTGGTTGCCTTCTCTATTTTCGCTACGTCTGTTGCAAGAACTTTGCCTGATACAAGGTGGTAGGTCAGGACTGCTTTAAGCTGATCGATATTTTCAGGCTTTAATAGATTTTCTACGGTACCTTCAGGCAGTTTTGCAAAGGCTTCATCAGTTGGTGCAAATACAGTGAAAGGACCATCGCCTTTCAGTACATCAACCAGGCCTGCTGCTTTCAAAGCAGCCGCGAGGGTGTTGAAATTACCGTTGGCAACCGCGACGTCAACAATATCATTATCTGATTTTTCGCCTTTCATGTGATGCATGGCCCCAGAAGACAT
>JBELBG010000076.1:5208-6673 GCA_042095435.1 Thiotrichaceae bacterium
CATGCTTAAAAGTAACATTGCAGTGAAGATTACAAACGTAAGTGCGTGCATTGTTTTCGAAATATTTAGGGATTTGCTCATTTTTGACTCTCCATTAAATTTAGTAACATTTACAAATATGAATTCTAGTAATTATCTAGTAATAGTCAAATAATAACCTAGAAAATAATTAGAAAAACAAGGTAATAAAACCAGTTGAAAGTCACTATTTAGTCTATTTCTAGATAATGTCTATATGAATGAGCAACTTATAGAGAAGCGTAAAAAGCTTAGAGTAGTCACTTAATACTAGTGTTTGATCAAGTCAAAACTAGATGGCCTTAGCAAGTCGAACTGCAATATCAGAACCGTTGCCAACCAGTCGGCACCAGAATTGGCTAAACCAATTAACATTAGAAAGCCCTTTTTTAACAGCGGCATCTTGCTGATGTTCAACCTCTTCGTCGCAACAACGCTGTAAAATCCGTAGCAAATCTGGTTGACTGTTTGCCTGCATTAGATAGTTTATTTGTTCCTGATAATGACTTTCTACAAACGTTTCAACGGCCTCGATAGTGATGCAAAAGGCACGATAGCCAACAAGTGCAGGTAGCAGACCAAGCACGAAGCCACTGATGCGCCAAAGTGGCAGCAGCTTGCTATGATTGTGCTTGTCAACTAGGTGCTCCATGACTACAAGATGGCGCTTCTCATTTTCGCCATGCTCTTGTGCCATTGCTGCTATGTCATGGTTCCAGAAAACATAGCGTGCACCTTTATAGATCCAGACTGCGCCGGTTTCACCAGCATGATTGGATCGCATCCACGCCAACATCTCGTCATTTACTCTAACGTTTGTCGCCAGATATTCACTGATGATCAACATTCGCTGCTTTTCGTTCATACTTCAGATTAGTTTTTTCAATTTGTTTGCGGCATCAAAACCGCTAATGAAGGCAGACTCAATTCGACCTTTGATACACCAGTCACCAATGGCAGCAAGCCTGTTAGTGTTATCGACAAATGATTTCTTGCCATACTGTTTTTGGATATTGGCATAGCGCCAGCGATGTAGATCAATGTGTTCGGCAATAGAAACATTCTGTTCAATGACATGACTTGTTTCCTCTATGAGAAATTTTATTACTGCTTTATTATCAAGCTGAATATTTTCCTCGGCCCAGTCATTTGTTGAGTGAATCAATAGTGAATAGTGACTGCTGCGTCCAGGTTTGCTGTGATTGTTACTGACCCAACTAATATTAGCATCTTTAACCAATGCCGCATCCCATTCCAATGACAGTGGTTCTTTGAAGCCGAGCATCAATGAATAGCATGCGGTCATGTTTTTTTCTGCGACCTCTTTGCTAAATTCATACACATCCGGGATCAGTTCAATTACCTGTTTGGCTGGGATGGCCAATATGACCCATTCATAACTACCAAGTATCTTTCCATCCCTGTCAGTCAGTTGCCATTCTTGTCC
>JBELBG010000077.1:0-5114 GCA_042095435.1 Thiotrichaceae bacterium
CATTTTTTAACAGTTTACCCATCGCAGCCTCTAGTTTTGCTGATAATCCTTTATAATTCGATTTTACTGCCAGACCTAAATCCCACGATGGTTTTGCTATATTTGGTAATTCCATTAAACCTATTTGGTAATCTTTTTTATTTTCACCCAGTCCAAACTCAATTTGAGAACGGTCGCCCATTACTGCTGATAATTCTTTCTTGATTAAGGCTTCTGTAGCTTCAACCATAGTGTTGTAAGGAATAACATTATTCTGCATACGTCCATTATAGGCACCACGTAAGTATCCATCTGCCATCGTTACTTTTTCAACACCGATCCTCTTTTCAAAAAATGAGATTAACGATGGGCTTGCACCGAGTTGCTCCGCATCTGCCGCAACAACCACCTGAACTTCGGCGTAAGGAGCAATAAAATTGACTTTGTCTTCTGTTTTTATCAAATATTCATCATACGGGACATGCATCATTACATCGGCGGGAGCGCCGGTTACATGATGTCCTTTCCAGACATAGACTCTCAGATCATCACCCAGTGACTCATCGGCAAATACCAATCGAATATTAGCCGACAGGCCTAATTCAGATGCTAATACCTTTCCAATATCAACATCTATTCCTGTTGGTTTACCTGCACCATCTCGATATGAATAAGGCGGATAATCTTCATAAGCGGCAAAGGTGATGACACCTTTCCTCTCTATATTAGCAAGACCTTCAGCCAAGGCTGGCTTGACCCAAAACAGGGTCAATACCAACATTATAAAAATTTGACGACTATAAATTTTCATCATAAACGGTCTCCACCCATGACCATATGGCCCATAGTGCTTCCTGACTTAAAGGACCACCATGGCTATCTGCAAAAACAGGCATATAAGTAATGCCGTTTCTAACTGCACCTTTAGTTACCCTGTAAACATACCACTCATCGTTTTCAGCATTATGTTTCAGCTCTCTTAAATCCGGGTTAATACCACCAGAAATACCGCCTAAGCCATGACAACGGGCACAGTTTTGCCCATAGGCAAGTTTGCCGATTTCAATCGCTTTTTCATTTCCTGAGTAAGGATTTCTTTTTTTCCATTCTGGGCCAAGCTCTTCTAAACCTTCCGTATTAACGGCCTGTGGTTGCACATCACCATGAGCAAAAGCTTGCATTGACATGAATAACAAAAAACTGAAATGTGCGATAAATAATTGGAGCCTGGAGAAACTCATATGTGGATACCTCTAAAAAGATTGTTTTATACGATAAGTTATGACTGTTAACCGATCAATGTAGTTCCATAACTTCATTAGTTTCGGTAAATATGTTTGATGCTTTGAATTTTAAAAATTTACTCGTAATAAGGAGATAGGGCCAACAATTGTTGACCCTATTTATTCCCTATATCATATGGATTTTAACAGCAATCCATTGATTATTACCCTCTTAATTAAAGAGTAAGCAATTTAAAGACAACCATGCTTGCGCCTTGAGGAATGCTCTTAACTTGCTTGGCTACTTCACCGCCCCATAGAGGAACAGCAGCACCCCAACCTGAAGGAATAGCAATGTATTGCTCACCGTCCATTTCCCAGGTAACAGGCGAACCTACGATGCCCGAACCAGTTTGGTATTTCCAAAGTTCTTCGCCAGTTTTAGCATCGAAAGCTTTGAAATAACCCTCTGGAGTACCTGTAAAGACAAGGTTACCACCTGTAGCCATGACACCAGCCCAAAGAGGAGCTTTGTTTTTAACTTCCCAGACTTTTTTACCGGTCATAGGATCAAAAGCTCTTAATGCACCAATGTAATCATCAAAGACTGGCTTAATGCTAAAACCTGCACCCATGTAAGCCGCACCTTTTTTATAGGTAACTGGCTCATTCCATAAGTCCATAGCCCATTCGTTCGCACCAACATAAAACAAGCCGGTATGTTGACTATACGCCATACCATACCAGTTGGTACCACCCAAGAATGATGGAGTAACAGTAATTACGCTACCTTTTTTACCATCTTGGCTGTCAGCAGGATTACCTGGACGGAAACCTGTTTCAATTGGACGACCGGTTTTTTGATCAATACCTTTAGCCCAACTGTGCTGTTCAACAAAAGGGAATGCCTTGACTAATTTACCGTTGGTTCTATCCAAGGTATAAAAGAAACCATTTCTGTCAGCATGCGCTGCCAGTCTCTTGCCATCTTTATTGAAAGCAACAGTATGGTTAGTACCATCATAGTCCCATGCTTCGTTAGGCGTAAATTGAAAATGCCACTTCAGTTTACCTGTATCAGGGTCAACAGCGATGGTAGAAACAGCATACAAGTTGTCACCAGGACGCATGTGCGAGTTCCATGGTGCAGGGTTACCTGTACCCCACATAATGGTTCTGGTTTCGTGGTCATAAGTACCCGTGTTCCACGGAGCAGCACCACCTACTTTCCACAATTCGCCTGGCCAACTAGCGTTAGTTGTACCAGTGATACCATTTTCCTCACCATTCAGATAGCCCATGTGGCCTTCAACGGTAGGACGTTCCCAAATCAGGTCACCGGTTTTTGCATCAAAAGCACGGAGTTTACCAACAATACCGAACTCACCACCAGCAACACCAATAACGACTTTGTCTTCAACAATCAAAGGAGCAGCAGACGAAGAATGACCTGCTTTGAAATCACCCAGCGATTTTTTCCAAACAACGTCACCATTTGCAGTATCCAGAGCAATTAGTTGTGCATCCAGAGTACCCATAATGAATAGATTGTCATACAAGGCACCACCACGGTTAATCACATCACAACATGGCAAAATGCCTTCTGGCAGACGATGCTCGTATTTCCAAATATGATCACCCGTTCGCGCATCAATTGCATAAGCGCGATTGTATGATGCGGTAACATAGATTACGCCATTATGAACCAGCGGTTGAGCTTCCTGACCACGCATTTTTTCGCCACCAAATGAAACGGTATATGCCGGCACCAGACGTTTAACATTCAAGTTATTAATCTTAGCCAATGGACTCCAACGTTGACCCTGAGTTCCCATACCATAAGTGAGAACATCCTCGGTTGTTGTAGCATCATTAAGAATAGCTTCTTTAGTAACCTTAGCTGGCACACCTGCATGGCTACTTAATGATGTCATTGTAACCAAGCTTGTAACAGCTACTGTCTTTAATACTCCTGATAGAGACTTCATATTTTACACCCCTCTCAATTTTATAAGGTCAAGACATTTTTTTATTAGCACAACACCTAAGATAAAACTTAATTAACACATCATCTGAATAAACAGCCTGAGTATTAATATAAATTATTATATGCCGTGAATAATTATTCTAAATATCTCTCAAAACTACACCCTACCCAAACAAGAAGTTTTCATACCATAACTATGACAATCTCTCGAATTAGGTCGGAGAAAACGTATCTATTATGATACAACTACTCAGCCCATGCAACATTCTCACGGATTAAATAGCCAGTTTTTTATAAAAATCAGACATACTTAATTTAATTATGTGGACACCTTGTTTTGATGCACTGCAATATATAGTAATTATTTTTTTACGCGTTTTTTTATGTATAAATTAACCCTAATTTTCTCGACCAAAGCATTTATTGACACTCGATATTTAGAGTGTACGTGGTAGTAAAATATAAAAAATCAGAATCCTGAGTTTAGAAGACTTAATTTTAGGATAAGGAAAGGTTCAACAGATTCTAATACTTAATGAACAGATTTATTTCTATCCGCTTGCCTTTTCTTCAAACTTTAACTTTTCCTTTTTCCTTTTCTCTGATGGAGATCTCTCTTAGCGCTTTTTATATAATGCTAAATAACAAAACATCACGCCTTTATCCGAGAGCATTTTTCTAACGTTTTTTAGTGAACTACATAATAGCAGCCGACCTTTTTTACTTAATTAAAGGTAGCCAAAAAAGTTGACAGTTACCTTTAAGATACCTTTACTTAAATAGATGTGAAAGATCAAAAATAGGCAATTTAGTAACAAATAAATTGTATCTATTTTTGGATAAGACTAGCGTTAAAGTTAAAACCAATTGTATAAAACAATATGACAAGTAGAGTGAATATAAAAAACTTTTAATACTTTATTTATAGCGCCTGTTTAAGTTTGAATTAGTTCAAAATTATAATTTATAACAGATAAATTATAATTAAATTGAGAAGGTAGGTACGGAGTTGATAGAACTTTAGCAGTTAGTTATCTGCAATTGCTAATTTTACCGGGGTGAAATATTCACCCCGGTAGCACTAACTTATATTAGTCAATATGATTACGTCGAACAGTCAGCCTTATATGGCTTTTTGTTTCATCTGTTTTGCAATGTAATCTGCCTGACGAATTGCCAACGTGACGATGGTTAGAGTTGGATTTTCAGCAGCACTGGTCGTGTACTGACTGCCATCAGAGATGAATAAGTTATCAATCTCGTGTGACTGTCCATGCTTATTGATTACACCATCATCCTCCTTTGCACTCATGCGACATGTACCCAAGTTGTGCGTAGCAGGATATGGCGGAACACGATAAACCTTGGTTGCGCCAGCAGCACTATAAAGTGCTTCACCTTGCTTAAATGCATGCTCACGCATAGCGGCATCATTAGCATGATCAGTATAACTAACAATCGGAATAGGCAAGCCATGTTGATCCTTTTCAGTAGCATGTAATGTAATGTTATTGCTCTCTTGAGGCAGATCTTCACCAACAATCCAGGCACCGGCCATGTGCGTGTATTGGTCAATAGCTGCAGTAAACTCTTTGCCCCAGCCACCAGGCTTGAGAAATGAAGTTATAAACGGTAGACCAAGTGCAATTGTTTCAAACTCGTAACCACCTACAAAACCTCGGCTCGGATTATTCGGCATTTCGTCCTTGACGATACCTGCCATGGTAGTGCCCTTGTACATGTGGACAGGTTCTTTGAATGTAGCGAATACCGAAGCAGTAGTATGTACCATATAGTTACGGCCAACTTGCCCGGAACCATTAGCCAAGCCATCAGGATGTTTTGCAGACTCTGAATTCAATAGCAAGCGTGGCGTCTCAATAGAGTTACCCGCGACAGCAACAATGCGCGCTTTCTGTCGTTGC
>JBELBG010000077.1:5124-6643 GCA_042095435.1 Thiotrichaceae bacterium
GCTCTTCCGATCTTGTCGTTGCTCATTGCCTTGTTCGTCAAAGTAAACAACACCGGTAACCTTACCTTTGTCATTATGCTCAATACGAGCAACATGCGAGTTAGGGCGTAACTCAACGTTACCCGTCGCCAAAGCAGCTGGAACTTCAGTGTATAAAGCAGACCACTTGGCCGAGAAACGACAACCTTGAAAACAAAAGCCACGTTGTTGGCAATATATGCGACCATCTTTATGGGTGCTATTAACCGCCATATTGCCTGTGTTGCAATGTTTATAACCTATTTTTTTGGCGCCTTCATACATCACATTAAAGTTGGTATTACCCGGCAACCCAGGCAAACCATTTGTACGCGTTACGTTCAGCTTCTTTTCCGCTTTGTCGTAGTACGGCTCTAAATCCTTTAGCTCGAGTGGCCAATCCAGTAAATTGGCTCCCGCAATTTCTCCATAGGTGGTACGAGCGTTGAATTCATGCTCTTGAAAACGCAAAGATGCGCCTGCCCAATGTACAGATGTGCCGCCAACTGTTTTACATAACCACGCAGGTAAACCGGGGAAATCCTTAGTAACATCCCTATTACCTGCACTAACACGCTTATCCAACCATGACAGCTGAGAAAACGCAGCCCATTCGTCGGCGTGAAATTTGTCTGGAGTGTTGAGCCCGCCTGCTTCTAGTACCACACTTTTAACGCCTTTTTGCGCGAGTTCATTTGCAAGAGTAGCGCCGCCAGGCCCCGAACCGATGATGACTACTACACTGTCATCGTCATGTGAAAATGTCACTTTATTATCGTACATACCCATAAAATGTTTCCTCTATATCCTCTGTTGATGATCCTCTGTTGTTAGATTCGCAAGTGAATCGCTGATAGGGATCTTTATGTTTATGCAGTCGGTAGTGGACCGCTGGCTGTATCAGATGGCTTTGGCAACCAATTCAGATCGTTAAACCCTTTATGCAAATAGCCGGCATCACCTTGAGTACCAGGATATCCAAAATGGGCAAAGGCCATATCGTTGTTATAGAGCGTCACATTGGTAGTGCCTCTAACCTTTTCGAAAAACGCTGAACCTTCTTGTGATTTAACGTGCTTAAATTGTTCATCTTCATTGAGTTCAAGCCATTTACCGCCTGCGAGTTCGTCAAGCTTGCTTACGCCTTCAGCCAATAATTTGGCTGTTGCTGAATCGCCTGCCGCACCTGCATCCAGATCCTTAACTACCAATGCATAGACAGCATCTTCCAAGGTATCATGGGGATAAAGGTGTCGTGAAAACCGCAAAAGAGTTGCAGCTTCATGTTCGTTTAATTTATTGAGTTCCAGTGCCCAGGTTTTAGAGGGCGCTAGTAAAGAAATTGGGCCGGTCGTTATAGCAAGTGTGCCGACCAGCACAGCGCCGCTGCTTTTTAGAAAGCTACGACGGGAAACGGTTAGTTCAGACATGACAGTTTTCTCCTCCCGAATTAGGGCTTAAGCCCGTGTCTTCATTTTATACTCAGCGACAACTTCCACAC
>JBELBG010000078.1:0-6630 GCA_042095435.1 Thiotrichaceae bacterium
TTAGAATTTTTCTGGCAATAGGAATTGCTGTTTCGGGTAAATATTCTCCCTCGATTAAAATCGGTAGTGCTCGATTAAAACTGGCATCAAATTCAACCGGTAGTGTGAATAGATGCAATATAATCGGTAAGCCCATAATCGTTAAGCCAGCTAATAACATTATGACACCGACTAAGGGGATTTTTGCCATCACCATTGCAAACGGCATACTGATTAAAATAAACGAAGCAATTTTCTCAGCAATAGCTGCGATACCAGCGAGCTTTGTTCTCATGATTAAAGGTTGATAACTCGTTTGATCCTGTAATGCATGACCAAATTCGTGCGTGGCAATCGTCACAGCCGTTAATGATCTACCTTCAAAATTATCTTCTGACAAACGAATGGTTTTTGTCATTGGGTCATAATGATCATTGCCGTTTTCTGTTTGTTCGACATTAACGCCTTCCATTTGAAAACGATTTATCAGATGTTTTGCCAGCTCGCCGCCGGTTCCAGGTAACTCTTCGATTTCCTGATTGTATTTTTTTATTACGTGTTTCACCCAAAATTGGGGTATAAACACAATTAGTAATAAAACTATGATGAGTATTGCTGTTAGCATGATGGTTAGCTCATGATACTATTTTAAATAAAGAATAATTTTTTCAGGATCATTATACCTAAGTAAACTCACGATGCAGACGCTTCTGGATAAATATACGAGTGACCTTTCGCAAGAAGAGTTTACGGCTGATCCTGCACAGAAAATCGCAGTGATGCAGATGCAGAAGTTGTTCGAAAAATTAATTGAACAGCCGCATAAACAAGCTGGTTTATTTGCCCGCATTAAATCTGCATTGAACAAAACAGATGAAGATAAAATAAAAGGCCTTTATTTCTGGGGTGGCGTTGGCCGTGGCAAAACTTATTTAGTCGATAGCTTTTATGAGTGCTTGCCTTTTGAAAATAAAATGAGGCTGCACTTCCATCGCTTTATGCTAAACGTGCATAAGGAACTTAAAGCACTCAACAATGTAGAAAATCCTTTAAAAATTATTGCGCAAAGAATATCGGAACAAACGCGTATTGTTTGTTTTGATGAATTTCATGTTTCCGATATTACTGATGCCATGTTATTAGGCGGTTTGTTAGAAGCATTATTTGAAAGAGGTGTTGTGTTAGTGACAACATCAAACCAGCACCCTGACCAGTTATATCAGGGCGGTTTACAACGGGAGCGGTTTTTGCCCGCGATTGATTTGATTAAACAAAATACGAAAGTGGTTAATATCGACTCCGGTATTGATTACCGGTTACAGTTTCTTAATCATGCCGAGATTTACCATTCGCCATTAGATGATAAAGCTTATGCAATGCTGGAAAATGATTTTGAACATGTTTCTCCTGATCAAGGTACAAAAGGTGAATTGTTGGAAATTGAAGGGCGAACAATAGAGACAGTACGTTGCGGTGATGGTGTTGTCTGGTTTGATTTTAAAGCCTTATGTGATGGACCAAGAGGAGCTGCAGACTATATTGAAATTGCCCGACAATATCAGACAGTGTTGCTTGCAAATATTCCTGTGATGGATGATTTGACGAATGATCTAGCCAAACGATTTATTACATTGGTCGATGAATTTTATGACCGCAATGTAAAACTGATTATTACGGCCGAAACTATACCTGATGGTCTCTATACAGGTAAGCGATTAGCTGATGCATTTAAGCGTACGGTTAGTCGTCTGGAAGAAATGCGGACGCATGATTACCTCGCAAAACAACATATCCCTTAATTAATCATAAAAATTGAGTAACTTTTTACTGAAAAGTGACTCAAATCACTGTTTTTAAATAAAAAAGTCATGATTTTTATGAAATAATTCGCATTTTATGGTTAACTTACATCATTTATTTGACAATTAACAATATATAAAATATATAAGTATCTAATATTTATAAAGAAAAAAATAATAAATTTTCACGAATTTTAAAGGAATTAACTACATTGACCGCTGCGGCTACAAAATTAGACGGTATATTAGAATCAGATATTGCTGAAGCACTTCAGTATCGTTACGGGGATGGTCTGGTTTATTTACCCAAAAACCAACCGGAAAATTTATACAAACAAGCAGCGAACGAAGGGTTTGTTGATAATGAAGGCTACTTAACTCGTAAAGGCCGAAATCTTCTCGCTAAATATCAGTTTAAATAATCTGCAGTACAATTCTGATTCAGGTCATTTGAATCAATAGCTATATATTTGAATATCATTTGGTTTTTAATAACAAACACGAATAAATATAGTAATATTTAATCCTTTTTCATACAGCAACGAGCTGTTATCTTGCACAGCTTCTAAACATCAGAGTTTTTATAAAAATAAAATGTATAAGTACGATAATTACGACCAGACTATTGTTAACGAGCGGGTCGCGCAGTTTCGTGATCAAACGGAACGTTTTCTCGCAGGTAAATTAACAGAAGAAGAATTCAGACCATTACGTTTAATGAATGGTCTTTATGTGCAGCGTCATGCACCGATGTTACGTGTGGCAATACCCTATGGCTTACTGTCCAGTAAACAGCTAAGAATGTTGGCGCACATTGCCAGAAAGTATGACAAAAGTTACGCGCATTTTAGTACGCGTCAGAACCTCCAGTATAACTGGCCGGCATTGGAAACGGTGCCTGATATTCTTGCGGATTTAGCAACGGTCGAAATGCATGCGATTCAAACCAGTGGTAACGATATACGAAACACAACCTCTGATCAGTTTGCCGGAATTGCGCCTGATGAAATAGAAGATCCAAGACCGTACTGTGAAATCATTCGTCAATGGTCGACCTTTCACCCTGAATTTTCCTACTTACCAAGAAAATTTAAAATTGCTGTCACCGGTGCAGAAAATGATCGTGCCGCTGTTCAGGTTCATGATATCGGCATATTTATGGTTAAGAACGATGACGGTGAAATTGGTTTTAAAGTTATTGTTGGTGGTGGTTTGGGACGCACCCCTTTTATTGGTCCTTGTATCAAACCGTTTGTTGAGAAACAGGATTTACTTTCTTATCTGGAAGCAACGCTACGTGTTTATAATCGTTACGGTCGTCGAGACAATAAATATAAAGCACGTATCAAAATATTAGTGAATGAACTTGGTAAAGAAGAGTTTGCAAAACAGGTAGAAGAAGAATGGTTACACATTAAAGATGGTGTGATGAAGATTGATCAAAAGGAAATTGATCGGGTTAAAGCATTCTTCACTGAGCCAGATTATGATAGTTCTGCAGCAGATGACACGAGCTTTGAAGCAGCAGTGGAATCGAACAAAGCGTTTTCTAACTGGGTAAATAGAAATTTATTTCCGCATAAAGTCGCAGGCTATAAAGCGGTTGTTGTTTCATTAAAAGCACCAGACATTCCTCCCGGTGATGTAACCGATGAGCAAATGGATTTCATTGCTGATTTAGCGGATGAATACAGCTTTGCTGAAATTGTCGCAACCCATGACCAAAATCTGGTGTTAGCGAATGTAAAACAAGCTGATCTATTTGTTTTATGGGAAAAGTTAGTATCACAAAATCTGGCAACACCAAACATCGGTTTATTAACTGATATGATTTGTTGCCCTGGTTTGGATTTTTGCGCTCTTGCGAATGCTGGTTCTATTCCAATAGCAAAACAGATCAACGATAAATTTGATGATCTGGATTATTTACATGATATTGGCGATATCAAAATTAAAATGTCAGGTTGTATGAACGCCTGTGGTCATCACCATGTAGGACATATTGGTATTTTGGGCGTTGATAAAAAAGGTGATGAGTTTTACCAGTTAACGCTTGGCGGTTCAGCAGAAAATAAAGCGAGCCTTGGTGATCGTCTAGGGCCTGCTATCGGTAAAGACGATGTCGCTGATGTGATTGGTAAAATACTCGATGTTTATGTTGAGAATCGCGAAGAAACAGAAGCTTTTCTAGAAACCTACCGTCGTGTTGGTATTACGCCGTTTAAGGAACGTGTTTATGCAAGTAATTAAGAATAAGGCAGTCATCAATGATGACTGGCAGTTAATCCGTGACATCGAAACTGATGCTGCTATTCCTGATGGTCAAGTGATTGTGCCTTTTGAATATTGGCAGGCTAATCGTGAAGCACTATTAAAACACGATACGGAACATGCTGTATTAATTAATGGCGATACAGTGACGGAAGATTTGCTTGATGATCTGGAACATTTTTCTGTCATTGCATTGGATTTCCCGGCATTTGGTGACGGTCGTTCTTATTCGCATGCTTCTCTTCTACGTCAGCGTTATGGTTATAAAGGTGATTTACGTGCCGTAGGTGATGTTTTACAGGATCAGCTTTTTTTCATGCAACGTTGTGGATTTGATAGCTATGCGATTCGTGAAGATAAAGATATTGAAGAAGCATTAAAAAGCCTGAACGATTTTACTGTTCGCTACCAGGCAGCAGCAGATGGTGCATTACCAATCTATAAGCAACGATAAGTAATATTAAATTGTCAGTACAGTGACTGACGGTGTATTTAATGACTCGTCACTATGAAAGCCACGTACTAATAAAACTTTGTCTCCAGTTGTGGCCAGACCTTCATCAATAATAATTTGTCTGGCCAGTGCATTTGGATTTGTCTTACCTGCGTCTTCCGAGTATGCAGGTATGACGCTCCATAACATGGCCATTTGTCGACACACATCTTTTTGATTTGTAATTGCGACGACAGGCGCTTCGGGTCTGGCAGAACTCATTGTTGCCGCAGACATACCGCTTTGAGAAATAACAACAACAGCACGCACTCTCAAGTCATGGGACAGTTGTGACATAGAGTTAGCCATACCTTCCCAGATTAGTAATGCTGCACTTGATTCTTTATCGGATATTTTTCCGCCATACGCATTATGCGCCCAAAGGTAAGATTCTGTTTGTCGTGAAATACGGTCCATCATGTTAACAGCATCATAGGGAAATTTTCCGACAGCTGTTTCACCTGATAGCATAATAGCATCGGTACCAAGGTTGACTGCATAAGCAACATCGGTGACTTCAGCGCGAGTTGGTCGTGCATTGTTTGCAATGAGGGCTTTCTGGAATATTGTTTTGAAAAAATAAAGACCAGTGGCGTTTCGGCAAATAAAATTTGTTTTGAAATTACTGAAACGGCGGCTATTGCCAATCTTTCCAGTGCAAGAAAATTCATGTCTGAACTTGGAAAGGAAGGCTGTAGTTTTGCGTTAGATGATTTTGGAAGCGGTTTATCCTCATTTGGTCATTTGAAAAGTCTGTCGGTGGATTACATCAAGATTGATGGTGTTTTTGTTCGCGATATTGTTACAGATCCAGTTGATTACGAAATGGTTTCGGCTATTAACCGAATGGGTCATGTCATGAATAAGAAAATCATTGCTGAATATGTAGAGAACGATGAGATAATAGCTTTATTGAAAAAAATTGGCGTCGATTTCGTACAAGGTTATGGAATCAGTAAACCTGAGCCTATTGAAGCATTTTTTCAAGTATAAAATTTCCTATTTAATTCCCTACTTTGAGTCTAGAAGGGAATATCATCATCAAAATCATCAGCAGGCGCAGGTGCGGGCGATGCTGCAGCTTGAGGTGCTGGCGCACTTTGTTGGGGCTGTTGTGCTGGTTCATAGTTAGCTGAACCACCGCTTTTACCACCTAACATCTGTAACTCATTTCCAACAATCTCAGTGGTGTATCTGTCCTGTCCTTCTTTGTCTTGCCATTTACGGGTTTGTATTCGACCTTCAACATAAACCTGGGAACCTTTTCTTAGATATTCACCAACGATTTCTGCCAATCGACCGAAAAAAACAACTCGGTGCCACTCGGTACGTTCCTGTTGTTCACCTGATTCCTTGTCACGCCAGGATTCAGCTGTAGCAATACTAATATTTGCAACCGCGGCACCTCCAGCGGTATAGCGCATATCCGGATCGTTGCCCAGATTACCAATTAGAATTGCTTTATTTACCCCACGAGCCATGAATTTTCTCCTGATAATGTTCTAAAAAAACTGATTGCAGAATAATACTATAGGATTGAAAAAATCTATAACTATCATTCAGCTACTATCCAAAATCTCCAGCGGATTTTTGTTTAAAAATATTGATTTACTATGTGATTTATATCGTTTTTTTGGTTTCGTTTATATTAAAAATAAAGCTAGAGAGTTTGACGATAGCCACCGAGCTCTCAGGTTTTTTCTTTTCCAAATTGATTCTCAGTCAGAATGATGTTTTGCGGGATAGTCACGTTGACTAGTAACCATATCACTGCCATGAATAAACAAAATACATGTACACCAACAATACCAAATTGCTGCTGCATAAGGCCACCGATGAGACCACCGATAAAAATTCCGATGAACTGTGAGCTGGAGTAAACACCCAGAGCCGTTCCCTTGGTGTGCGCTTCGGTCGCTTTGGAAACTGCGGAAGGTAATAACGCTTCCAGATAATTAAACGCGCCAAAAAACAATATCAGATTAATGACGATAAGACTCAGGCTTGAATTTACAAATGCCAGACCTGCCTGAGACATGATGATCAGCACTATGCTGATGTTATGAAATAATGCTGACTTATTGGACT
>JBELBG010000079.1:0-6588 GCA_042095435.1 Thiotrichaceae bacterium
TATAATTAAATGGTAATGGAATGAAGGCTGTTCAAAATAGTTTGCTCGTCTTGTGTGGGGGATTGTTGTTATCAACAGGTACTAATGCCGTTGAACTCGGTGGCGAGTATCAAACCTCATTTTGCCCGCAAAATCTTAATATCCCTGAGCGTCCTTTTATTGATGCCGAACTGGAACCCGGCGATACACATATGGTTGCTGATGAAGCAGACCTTGTTGACGGTGGCGTATCAACGTTAACGGGTAATGCAGAAGTGAGTAGAGATGCACAACACGTTACCGCTGATGTCATTCAATACAATGATCCTGCTGAAACAGCTAACCTTGATGGTAATGTTAATTATTGGGACGAATCGATATTTCTGAAGAGTAATGAAGCTTTTTTAGAATTAGATAAAGATACAGGTGAATTTATTGATGCCGACTTTGTTATTAAAGACAGTCGCGCCAGAGGCATAGCTAACAAAATGGTACTTGAAGTTGGCAAGCGTAGCGAGTTGGAAGAAGTCGAGTATACAACCTGCGATCCAGGTGATGAATTCTGGAAACTCTCCGCAGACAATCTTAAGCTTAATCACGAAACAAATTATGGAACAGGCAGAAATGTTGTTTTAAAAATTAAAGATTTTCCTGTTTTCTATACACCTTATTTGTCTTTCCCATTAAGTGATGAACGCAAAAGTGGTTTTCTGGCACCAAGTTACGGCAATACGAATCGACATGGTTTCCAAGTAAGAACGCCTTATTACTGGAATATCAGCCCTAATATGGATGCGACGCTTACACCGCGCTTACTGACAGACAGTGGCGTTATGGCGATGGGTGAATACCGATACCTGTTTAAACGTGCAGCAGGTGACATTAGTTTTGAATATCTGACCAGCGATAATAAACGTCAGGACGAACACCGCAACGCATTAAGTTTTACACATCGTCAAAAATTTTTAGATACGGGTAACTTATTCCTGACTTACAATCGCGTATCAGATAAATTTTATTTTGAAGACTTTGGTAGCCAGTTAAGTTCTACCAGTACACGTTTTTTGGAAAGGCGAGCAGACGCATCTTACAGAGGCGATAATTGGAACTTAAGGGTTCTGGTTCAGGATTATCAAACGGTTGACCGTAGTATTGCTGCGACATCGCGCCCGTATAAACGTCTACCTCAATTCCATTTTAACTATGGTTCTCCTCTTAGCTACGGTAAATTAAACTATGGACTCTCTACTGAGACGGTTTACTTTGAACGTGGTGATGACAATATATTCGCCAGTACGACTAATGATAATGTAAATGGTTTACGTGCACATATAAAGCCATACATAAGCTTTCCTATACGTACAACTGCAACCTTTCTGGAACCAAAACTAAGTCTCGATTACACACAATATAACCTTGAAGACTCGGCTAATTTTATTAGCAACCCAAGTCGATTATTACCCGTATTCAGTCTGGATAGCGGCATTTTTCTGGAAAGAGAAACCAGAATTGGTAATGGAAATTTTCTACAAACACTTGAACCAAGATTATTTTATTTATACGTCCCAAATGAAGATCAGTCAGACCTTCCTGTATTTGATACTGGTCTTTACACTAATTCCTTTGATTCTCTATTTAGAGAAAATCGCTTTAGCGGAAATGATAGACGGGGTGACTCGAACCAGCTGACATTCGCTATTACGTCCCATTTAATCAATCAGGACACAGGAAGGAATCTTGGCCATATCAGTGTTGGACAAATATTTTATTTACAGGATCGTAAAGTAGCTTTACCCAATGGCTCGGTAAGAGACGAAGATAGCTCCGCTTTGATTGCGGAATTTAATACCAAATATTTCAGAAACTGGAACATTGGTGGCGATCTTATCTATGATCCGAATATTGGTAATAGCACAGAAAAGATAACAGCACGGGCTTCTTATAACCCTGCACCAGGAAAAGTATTGAATATGGCCTATCGCGTTAGACGTGATGCGACTGATATTGAACAAAGTGATATTTCTTTTAAATGGCCTGTTACTAAAAGCTGGAGCGCAGTTGGTCGATGGAACTATGCTGTTCCTGAAAGTCGTTCTCTTGAATTGTTTGCCGGTATTGAATATGAAGATTGTTGTTGGGGAGCACGGCTTGTTGCCCGGCGTTTCCTGACTAGTATTGATGGTGATTTTGATACAGGTGTATTTTTTCAAATTCAGCTAAAAGGACTAGCCGGAATAGGTAAAAAGACTGTAGACTTCCTAAAACAGCAAATCCCCGGTTACGAGAGTGAATTTTAGAATTACCAGAAACACCTCCTTGCACACTGTGCTAGGGGTTCTTTTCCTATTTTTATTTCAGTCCAGCGCATTTTCCTATGTGCCTTTGGATCGTATTATTGCTGTCGTCAATGAAGACGTCATTATGCAAAGTGAACTCGAGGCAAAAATACGCACTGTTCGCGAACAAATTCAGCAGCAAGGTGCTCAAATACCCCCTACCTCAGTTCTGGAATACCAGGTTCTGGAAAGACTTGTTCAAAATAGAGTTCAGCTTCAGCTTGCCGCAAGATCGGGTATCAGAGTTGATGATGAATCTTTAAACAGAACGATTAGTAATATTGCAGCCAATAACAATGTTTCTTTAACACAATTTAGAGAAATTCTGGAACAAGACGGCTACAGTTATGAATCCTTTCGCGAAAATATTCGTAATGAAATTACGCTGACTCAATTGCGCAAAAGGCATGTTGAAAACCGTATTGTCATTACAGAAAAAGAGATTGATAACTTTTTAGCTAACCAGGAAATACAAGGTTCATTCAATACCGAAATACGACTATCACATATTCTTTTGTCTTTACCTGAATCAGCTACTGACACCGAGATAGAACAAGTAAAACAAATTGCAACGCAAGTTCGTGGAGACTTATTAGCAGGTGCTGATTTTGCAGAAACTGCATCAACTGTTTCTGATAGTGGTACAGCAAACAGTGGCGGCGATTTAGGTTGGCGTAAATCAAATGACATTCCTAGTTTATTTGCTGAATATATTCCTGAAATGGAAAAAGGCGATATCAGTGAATTGATTCAAAATCCGAGCGGTTTTCATATCATTAAAATTACTGATATGAAAAGCGATACCGAAAATATTGTCGAGCAAACGCGGTCTCGGCATATTCTCATTAAACCTGATCAACTGGTTTCTTCATCACAGGCTAAAGCCAAACTGGAGCAATTACTGCTTAGAATAAATAATGGTGATGACTTTGCTATGCTAGCTAAAGGTAACTCTCAAGACTCAATGAGTGCGATTGAAGGTGGTGCTTTAGGTTGGCGTTCCCCGGGTGAACTTGTGCCCGAATTTCAGCGCGCGATGGATGCCTTGGAAATAAATGAAATAAGCAAGCCTTTCCAATCCAACTTTGGCTGGCATATTGTTCAAGTCCTTGAGCGACGAGACTTTGATAATACCGAGTCAGTAAAACGAGGTAAGGCCAGACAGGCTATTCGTGATCGTAAATTAGAAGAGGCTATGCAGAACTGGACTCGACGACTTCTGGACGAAGCTTATGTCGAATACCGACTCGATGGCTCATAATAAACCTCGCTTATTAATTACTTCAGGAGAACCAGCAGGAATAGGCCCAGATTTAATTATTAAACTCTCTCAACTTAGCCATAGTTATGACCTGACAGTCATAGCTGATCCTGATTTAATAGAACAACGTGCAGGGCTATTATCCGCTTCTATTAAAATTAATACTATTTCGGTTAACTGTTCAGATCGTAAGCAATACGATAGTACCGCTATAAATATCCTGCCAATAAAACTTAAACAATCCAGTATTCCAGGAAAACTGGATGTAAATAACGCAGAATATGTTTTAAAAATGCTGAAGCTGGCGACCGAGCAGTGTTTATCAAAAAACTATGATGCTGTTATTACCGCCCCTATTCAAAAATCAATTATTAATGATGCGGGAATACATTTTAGCGGACATACAGAATATTTTGCAGAGCAATGTAATAACACTTACCCAGTGATGCTACTCGCCTGCCCTGATTTGAAAGTCGCTTTAGTTACAACACATTTAGCGCTGCGTGACATACCAGATACAATAACAAAAGAAAGGGTGGAAAAGACTATCAGTATTGTTATTGACAGCTTGGTTAATCAATTCGGAATAGAAAAACCTTCTATTGCAGTTTGCGGACTTAATCCACACGCAGGAGAAGAAGGTCATTTAGGTATGGAAGAAATAAATATTATTAATCCCGTTATAAATGATTTTGTTAGCAATGGTTATAATGTAGTGGGTGCTTTACCAGCAGATACTGCATTTCGACTGGAACAAAGACAAAAAACAGATACCTTTATTTGTATGTACCACGATCAAGGCTTACCGGTACTTAAAACATTAGGCTTTGGTGAAGCAGTGAATATAACTTTAGGTTTACCTATTATTAGAACGTCTGTTGATCATGGCACTGCACTCGACCTTGCAGGAACAGGTAAAGCGCAATGTGACAGTCTACTAGCTGCTATAGAAATTGCTGACACTATGGTAAAAAATAAAAGCAACAAACAACTAGATACTGAATCTATTTAATGAATCCAGACTCACATCAAGCACGAAAACGGTTTGGACAAAACTTCCTGCATGACCCGGCAATTATTCAACGAATTGTAGACAGCATAAATCCACAAAAATCAGATCATGTTATTGAAATTGGCCCCGGTAAAGGTGCGATAACAGAACAATTACTACAACGACTTGAGCAATTAAACGTTATCGAAATTGACAGGGACTTAATTCAACTTTTAACAACACACTTTGAAGATAAAAACTTAATCATTCACGAGGCTGATTCGCTTAAGTTCAACTTCTCGCAATTTAATCAAACTGATTTACGCATTGTTGGAAACCTCCCATACAACATTAGTACACCATTATTGTTTCACTTATTAAGTTACAAAGGCTGCATTAAAGACATGCTCTTTATGCTACAAAAAGAAGTGGTTGACCGAATATGTGCTAGACCGGGCTCAAAACAATACGGAAGACTCAGCATCATGCTACAACTTTATTGCGATGTTGAATCATTATTCACGATAAAACCGGGGGCCTTTACACCATCGCCCAAAGTGGATTCAGCAATAGTTAAGTTGATTCCATTAAACCATCCTCGATACAAGGTCGACGATCATGATACATTTGCATTCATCGTTAGAGAATCCTTTTCCCAACGTCGAAAAACACTTCGCAATAATTTAAAAAAATATTTAAGTGAGTCTATAATAAAGCAAATTGGAATTGCGCCAGAAATACGTGCGGAAAATTTAGAAATTTCTGACTTTGCCAAGCTAGCAAATACCTATCAACAGTTTAAAATCAACAACTTGTAAACCTGTGGATAATTCTGTGAATTATTCTCAGTCAAAATATCGTCATAGAACAGTAATATGTCGAGAATTCATGTTTATAAAAATAATTAAATTTTATTTTTATTAATATTTACAATAATTTACACAATAATATAATGCTTTCAGCGATTTTTAAAATATTGACAATGTAAAAAATATTTCAATGCCATTTACTGTGCATAATTCACATTTTTCAGTAAATTTTTCGTAGAAAATCACCAAATTTAAACCAATGTAAGTACTTACAAATCTGCTGCGCTTTTTTAAGCCTTTCGTTTATACTCCACGCTCAAAAATAATACGAAATTAAGTTATCTTGAAAAAAATATTCCTAAAGCTCAGTTCTGTCATTGATCAATTTACGGAATGGACGGGAAGAGCAATATCCTGTTTAGTCATTATTCTCGTGCTACTCGTAGGCTATGACGTTTCCATGCGTTACCTGTTTCAGAGTGGATCTATTGGCATACAGGAACTGGAGTGGCATTTATTTTCGATAATCTTTCTAATTGGTGCGGCCTATACGCTTAAACATGATGAGCATGTACGTCTGGACGTACTTTATCGCAGTAAATTCCTGAGTGATAAGCATCGTGCCTTAATTGATGCCTTTGGGTCATTATTTATTTTGTTACCTTTTTGTATCCTCATTGTTATTAGCGCCTGGCCCTTCATTAGCCAAGCCTATATTTACAGCGAAGCCTCACCCGACCCAGGCGGTTTGCCTGCACGATGGCTAATCAAATCAATGATCCCTCTTGGTTTTATCTTATTAATCCTTCAGGGCATTGCTGAAAGCATTAAAAAAATAATCTTTGCTTTAGGTGAAGCATCATGACTGTTTGGGTTATCTTGATGTTTGTTACTTTAATGCTGCTGTTATTGATGGGCTACCCTGTCGGCTTTACCCTTGGTGCTGTTGCATTGCTCTTTGGTGGTATTTTTCTCGGCTTCGATCACTTCCTGTCTTTACCCCTACGCATCTGGGGTATTATGACGAACTTTACCTTGCTCGCTGTTCCTTTATTTATCTTCATGGGAGTACTGTTTGATAGATCAGGATTAGCAGAAGAGTTACTCGAAACCATGGGGAAACTCTGTGGTAAATTAGCTGGTGGCCTGGCTTTATCCGTTGTTATTGTTGGCTCCATGTTGGCTGCTACAACCGGTGTTGTTGGTGCAACG
>JBELBG010000080.1:0-6621 GCA_042095435.1 Thiotrichaceae bacterium
AAGCTTTACTTAATACTTACCCTGATAGCAAAAAAGTATCTCATGCATTATTAAAAATTGGTTACAGTTATGCAGAATTGGGAAATAAATCAGATGCAAAAAAGACGCTGGAAGAAGTAAAAGCACAATATCCTGGAACAACAGCAGCCAGGCTAGCTACCGAGCGTTTAAGAAAAATAGGTTCAGAAGAAGAGTCGAACACATAACAATGCAGATTCGCGCTCAATCTGACTCTTCGGCGCAAAAAAAAACTCCGACTGAGCTACGTATTAATGAAATCTTTTTTTCCCTTCAAGGCGAATCAACAAAGATTGGCTTGCCAACAATATTCATTCGTTTAACAGGCTGTCCATTACGCTGCCAGTATTGTGATACAGAGTACGCTTTCCATGACGGCGAAAAAATGTCCATTGATAACATTATCAATGGCATCAGCCAGCACCGTACTAAGCATGTGACGGTAACGGGAGGCGAGCCTTTAGCACAGCGTGATTGTCATGAGTTACTGACACGACTTTGCGATGAAGGTTACCTGGTGTCCCTGGAAACCAGTGGTGCAATTGATATTGCCAACGTTGATAAACGCGTTATGAAAGTCGTTGATATCAAAACGCCCGCTTCTGAAGAAGAAAGCAAAAACAAACTTGAAAATCTAAAACATCTTAATACAACAGATCAATTAAAGTTTGTTATTTGTAATCAGGCAGATTATGAATGGTCAAAACAAATATTAAATGATATGGACTTAACAGATTATTGCGAAGTTCTTTTTTCACCCGAACATACAACACTAAATGCGACAGATTTAGCAGACTGGATTCTGAAAGATAACTTAAACGTGCGTATGCAGTTACAGCTTCATAAATATCTTTGGGGCAACAAGCCAGGCGTATAAGTTATGACGAACTTTAATAAAGCGATCGTTCTCGTATCAGGCGGATTAGATTCAACAACAACACTCGCTATTGCAAAAGATTTAGGCTTTGATTGTTATGCATTAAGTTTTAATTATGGCCAACGTCATATCAGCGAATTAAATGCTGCTACAAAAATAGCAAAATCATTTAATGTAAAAGAACATAAAGTTATTTCTCTTGATATGGTACAAATTGGTGGCTCGGCATTAACTGATACAAACATTGATGTACCGGAGGATGATACTTCAGAAGGCATACCCGTTACCTATGTGCCTGCGCGTAACACTATCTTTTTATCCTATGCATTAGCCTGGGCAGAAGTCATTGATGCGAGTGATATCTTTATCGGCGTTAATGCCGTTGATTACTCTGGCTATCCAGATTGTCGTCCTGAGTTTATTAAAGCCTACGAGCAATTAGCAACACTGGCAACGAAAGCAGGAGCCGAAGGCGCTGCTTTTAATATACACACGCCGTTAATAGAATTATCAAAAGCTGACATCATTAAAAAAGGCGATTCGCTAAATGTTGACTACGCCTTAACAGTATCATGCTATCAAGCTGATGAAGCAGGCAGGGCTTGCGGACATTGTGATTCCTGCCGATTCAGAAAAGACGGGTTTGAAGCAGCGGGAGTCGCTGACCCGACAATTTATAAATAATTTTTTCTATTTTTAAATTAATTCTCTATAAGGGAACGGTCGTCGCTCGCGAACACCATGTAATCATCGTATTTATATATCCTATACTTTTAATAAGCGCTGTGGATATACCGTCAGTATAATTAAATGACTAAATACCTTCCCATTAAAATATCGTTAATTTATATATTTTTTTGTTCTAGCAAACGAAGATACACCAGCAATCTTTTGCGTATCTGTTAAGCGAATATAATTGAAATAGCGTGTACGGATTTCACGAACATAAACAACGGTTTGTCCGCAACGGCAATAGCGTACTTGTTCACCGTCTTTAATATAGGGTTTCGCTAATTCCAGCATGGCTAACTCAACGTTATCAAACCATTGGTTTTTATTTAATCCCATTTTTTCTGCCAATGCACGTGCGCGTTTTACTCGCCCATAACCAGCATTATAGCTAGCAAGCGTGAACCAGATGCGATCTTCTAATAATAAGTCTTCTTCAAACTTTCCTCTTAAATAATCGAGATAACGGATGCCTGCATTAATACTGCTTTCTACATTACTGGTATCGCTAACTCCCATCAATTCTGCTGTTGCTGGAATTAACTGCATTAAGCCTTCTGCTCCAGCATAGGAATATGCTGTTGGGTTAAACTGACTTTCCTGAAACATCAACGCTGTTATCAAACGCCAATCAAACCCATATTCTTCAGAATAACTTTTTGTTACATCATCGTAAGGTGAGATTGAGTCAACTTGTGTAACTCGACTATTTGAACTCTCAATCTTTTTCTGTTCAAAATATTTAGCATGCAACACATTGTAGGTAGCGCTTCGATATTGGTTATTAATAAATATATTTAAAGCATTACTTAATTGTTGGTCACGGCTTCTAACTGCCCACCGGTGTGCCAGTGGCTCAGACAAAACAAGTTTCGAGTTTAAGCCAACGCTTATTGTATAAGGCTGGTTTATCTGATGATTACCTACGACAGATAAATCATACATTCCGAGGGCTACCATTAATAATGCATCTTCCATATTAACAGTGGCGTCCGCTTTTACGAGTTCGAACTCTGCACCACGTTCTTTTAACTTTAACATGTAATCCCAATAAGGGCTGTCTTCTGCCAACGTAATTCTTCTGCCCTCCAATTCGCGAATATCAACGATTAACTCTTCTGAGCTACGACCAACAATAACTGGGCTTGCATAATGATAAGGAGCGGTAAACTCAATTGTATCCTTAACATTGAGCAAACTGGCTGGAAGTGATGCAGCGATAACATCTCCTTTTCCTTCTTCTAGAAGCTGAAACATTTGATCTGATGATTCAGCCAGAACAACATCAACACGCAACATGTGTTTTGAAGCAAATTGATTTAGTAACTCATATTCAAAGCCTCGCAATTTACCTTTTTGCAGATAATAGTGTGAAGGGTTTGCTGTAGTAATAACCCGCAGGATACCGCGTTCTTTAATTAAGGACAGATCTTCAAAATAGGTCGACGCGATACTATGAGTCAGATACTGCTGATTTAAATATTGATTCAGGCTTTTATGTAATTGCTCCGAATCCTTTCTAATGGCCCAGGCCATATTTCGTTGTTCAGATAAACTAAAGTTAGCTTGAAGTTCTGTATTCAATGGCAAATACGTATCGAGAAACAAACTATCGACAACGGCCAGATCATATTCACCGCTCTTTACTTTTCCCATAGCTTCCTGAGAGGAGAGATCGGAGGGGATTTCCTGTAATTGCAAGCCCGTTTGTGATTCAGCGAGTTCTAGCAAAGTACTCCAGACTGGAGAAGATTTATAAGCGGCAAGTTGTCTGCCAGCCAGATCTTCAATACGCTTGATTCGGCTACTGTCAGTACGTTCAACAATTTTAAACGCAGCATTCGCCCATGGATGACTAAAACTTACCTGACCTTGAATGCTTGCTGAAAGACTTTGATCTTGAGCGACAATAATATCGCCACGACCACTTACTAATTCGGGCAATAACTCCCAATCATTTTCAACATAGATCCAATCAAGATTCAGATCATTTATATTTGCGAAGTCTTCGATTAGCTGGAGTTCTTTTTGACTAATGGTGCAGCCATTCGTTTTCTTTTGCAGGAGAACACGCAGATTGCCACGCTCTATAATGGTCTCTAAATCTTGCGAGATTTGCTGAGAAACTTCGTTGTTACTGTTTATGCTTTGCGCATCGCTAATAGGCATTAGGCAACTTTCAACTTCTACTGATTTTTCACCCGCATAAGCTGACGCTAACAAAATTGATGTCAGTAGCAAGGCTTTTGTTAAACAGCCGATTGTAAGCGAATGATTTACCATTAAATTCAAACCAAGTTGTATTAAATTAACGACAAAACCTCTGAATTTGGCGCGAACTATACCCCTTTAAGCACGGATATTCTATATATAGTGGTTAAAATAATTAGGGCTACAAGATGTAGAATGCAGCTTTATTATGACGAAAACCGTATCACGCCATATATTGCAGCGCAACAATAAGACAAAATTTGTCACAAATAATTCAATTAATGGAACTTGCTTTCGGATAAGTTTGTTAGTGATTACTTTCTTTCTAAGCTTTAGTAGAGTTCAGCTCTTTAAGGCGCGCAGGTGTTCCAATGTCTGACCATTCGCCTGTAAAGTATTGGCCACCAAGGCATTTTCTCTCTGCAGCCTTATGTAAAAGAGGGGCAAGAGGCGCGCGGCCAGGATTATAATCTTCAAAAAAATGTGAATGGAAAATACTGATGCCACTGTAAGTTAGCTTTTTAGTTCCTTGCTGCAAAACACGCCCGTTTTCCAGAAAGAAATCGCCTTTTAAATTATGAGCAGGATTATCAACCAGTACTAAATGGGCATCGTAGTCTGGTTCCTCGGGTAAAGAGCTGTAATCAAAATCAGTAAAGATATCGGCATTAGTCAAAATGAAAGGATCGTCCCCTAATAAAGGTAGGGCCTGAATTATTCCTCCTGCCGTTTCTAATATATTTTCACCTTCATCAGAATAAACAATATCAACGCCAAGATGACTACCTGTTCCCAGTTCATATTGGATCTGTTCGCCCAGATGCCCGGTATTGATCACCAGTTCTCTAACACCGGCTAATTCCAGTGCTTCTATCTGATAAACAATAAGGGCTTTGCCGTTCACTTCCAGTAACGGTTTCGGCACGGTATCAGTTAAAGGGCGCATACGCTCACCGCGGCCTGCTGCCAGAATCATCGCTCTCATTTAGACGCCTGCTCCAGGCCGGGTAAAACCTTTTCTTCTATCAAGGCACATAAACCGGATAGTTCTTCATAATCATTTTTAAGATCGACTATATAGGAAAGCGTGCGAGGCACATGATTCAGAAAATGATGCTTACCGTCTCGAAGTGATAAACGAGCGAAAATACCGCTAGCTTTTAGGTGGCGCTGAACACCCATTAAATCAAACCAGCGTTGAAACGTTTGCCGATCTATTTCTGCTCCGTTTTCTGATAGTTGTTGCAGATAAAACTCTACCCAACGGGTTATTTCCTGTTTAGGCCACTTGATGTAGCAGTCTTTTAATAAAGAAACGAGGTCATAACTCATCGGACCACGCACCGCATCCTGATAATCAATTACGCCCGGATTATTTGTTTTGGTAATCATCAAGTTTCTTGAGTGAAAGTCCCTGTGCACAAAAACTTGGGGTTGCTGCAAGGCATTTTCGACCAACAAGGTAAATACAGTATTAATAGATGCTGTTTCTTCATTACTTAGGTCGAGTTGTAAATGCTTTGCTAACAACCATTCGGTAAACAGCCCCATTTCACGACGTAATAATACTTCATCATAAACGGGAATATCTCTTGTTTCTGTTTTAGACTGTACCGTAACCAGTGACTTAATCGCATCGGAATAGAGTCGATCTACGCTATTTGAATTTAATTCATCCAGATAGAGCGTATCGCCAAAATCATCCAATACTAAAAAACCTTGTTCCAAATCCATATGGTGAATAACAGGTACATTAATACCGCTGGCTAATAAAGTTTTGCTTATCTGGACAAATGGATCGCAGTCTTCTTCCGGTGGCGGCGCATCCATGACAATAAAGCTTTTATCTTGTAGAAAAAGACGATGATATGTGCGAAAACTGGCATCCTCTGAAGCAGGTTTTAACTCAAAGTCCTGAGTCCCCATCACTTCACTCAACCAGTTTTTTAAAAAATTGTAACGATCAGACATGTAATTCTATAAATTAAAGGATTATTTACAGTCTATGTTTTTTTCTGATTCAGGTAAAAACTAAAACAACGCTAACTACTCAGAATCGATTTATTCTGGCATCATCAGACTAATTAAATTTTGGGGAGAAAAGCTAGCTAATGCTGCTTGCATGTTTATTCATTCTGATTGGCTTTGCTTTACTAATCTACGGCGCGGATGTTTTTGTCGAAGGCGCAGCCAATATCGCACGTCAGCTAGGCATGCCGCCCCTTATTATTGGTTTAACCATTGTCGGGTTTGCCACCTCTGCCCCTGAAATTATTGTTGGCTCAGTTTCAGCCTGGCAAGACAAAACATCGATCGCGATCGGTAATGCACTCGGTTCAAATATTACCAATGTTGGCATGGTATTAGGTTTAAGTATTTTAATCATCCCTATCACCATCGCATCAAATACGATTAAAAAAGAATATGGGCTAATGTTTGCGGCTCTTGTTATTGCTTTGTTAGTCATGATAGACGGTCATTTAAGCCGACTGGACGCATCTATACTGCTAGTTTCTCTTGTTATCTCTATCGGTTGGATTGTATGGATGGCGAAACAAAGCTCAGCTAGTGATCCCCTTAGCAGTGAATTCGCTCATGAGTTCTCGGATGAAGCGGGTAAAGCTGACCCATTAGGGAAAGCATTTGCAAAGCTATTATTTGGTCTGATTGTTCTACTGATTGGCGCAGAATTACTGGTTCGTGGCGGCATATTTATTGCCGAGTATTTTGGTGTACCTGATCTTGTTATCGGCCTAACCATTGTCGCTATTGGCACCAGTTTGCCT
>JBELBG010000081.1:0-6589 GCA_042095435.1 Thiotrichaceae bacterium
AACCGATGGCGGTATCATCTTTTGTGCTTTGCCACTGACATAAATACCAATGTGCCCACCAGGAAATTCAAGAGATTGATAATCTTTCGAGCTAATACATCCTTCCAATGCTTTTGATGAATCAGGTGGCACCAAATGATCATGCATCGCATATATATTCAATACCGGTATTTTTATTTTACCCAGGTCAACAATATCATCACCAACCTTGGCTGTTCCTTTAACCAAACCATTTTCCTGATAGAACTGTTTTATGAATTCACGGTAAGCTTCGCCTGCCAGATCTGGACTATCAAAAATCCACTTCTCCATACGCATAAAGTTCATCGCTTTATCTTTATCATCCAGAATATTTACCAAGTCGATATACTTTTGCCCCATCAGGCTATACGGCTTTAAACTCAAAAAAGCCATATTCAACACTTCGCCAGGAATATTACCCATCGTATCGACAACTTGATCGATGTCGATTTTTCTTACCATATGACTTAAAAGGTCATCTTTAGTATGAAAATCCACAGGTGTCACGGTCGTAATTAAATTTTTAACTTTTTCCTGATGCAAAGATGTATAACAAAGACTAAAAGCACCGCCCTGACAGATACCTAATAAATTAATGTTTTTTCTATTATGTCTATCACAAATCACATCAACACAATTATCAATATAACCATTAATATAATCATCCAGCGTTAGATACTTATCAGCAGCATCAGGATAACCCCAATCAATCAAATAAACATCCACACCTTCATCAAGTAAGCCTTGAATCATTGAGCGTCCTTCTTGCAAATCCGCCATATATGGTCGATTAACCAATGCATAAACAATTAGAAGCGGAACTGAATTTTGTTTTTTTGTCCTTGATTTAAAATGATAAAGAACGAGGTTATCTTCTTCGTAGACGGCTTCTTTTTCCGAAACACCGACTTCTATTTCATCAAGGTTAAGTAAGGTATCAAACCCTTTAGTTAACTTGGCGTTGAACTCATTTACTTCATCAACGAGCGCATTGGGTGATATTTGAAAAGGATTCACGTTCTACTCCACTATCTAAAATTTAAGTTCGATAACATTACTTTTGCTATTGTCTTTAGAAGATGAAACAGGCTTAGTCTGTTTCTTTACAGTTTTAGCTTTTGCTACTTTTTTTCTCGCTGGCTTTCCCTTCTTAGAAGGAGCTTCTTTTTTTACAGCTTTCTTCTTAGCTACTTTTTTCTTGCTTGTTTTCTTGCTTGTTTTCTTACTTGTTTTCTTGCTGACAACTTTCGGAATAACCGTTTCTGTTTCAGCTACAACTGATTTATTTTCAGCAACCTGACTTTTTTTATTCGCTTTTCCTTTTAGTTTACTTATTTCACTTTCCAGACTCTTAACTTTTTTGCGCAACTCATAGTGTCTACGTTCTAGCTCATTCAGTGCTTTTTTTGTAGGCATATTCATCGCCGTTAAAACATCTTCATTCACTTCATGACTAAGCTTCATAAATGCCATTTGTGAATTGACCACTTTCCCATTCAGTTCAGAGTATTTTTCTGAATAGACAAAGTCAGTATAAACTTTCTCATTAGACTCAACCCACAGATCATAAACCTGACGCATGGATGTAAATGTTTCTCCAGCCTTGCTCATATCCTTTATTTTTTTGCGCATTAACTCAAGCGCATCCTGAGTAAGACGTGCCATTTCCATTTGTTTTTCGTTTTCATGATCCTGATAAATAGCAGCTAGATTTAATAAGCGCTGAAGTTTCTCTTGAATTTCTCTGTTATGACCAACGCCGGGCATTGATAGCAACTGGTTACGCATTTTTTGCATTTCCGACTGCACATTTCCGAACAAACCAGCAAAGTTAAACATATCACTTGAAACAGACTCTTTCACTGTTTGAAACGGTTTTTCAAACGGATCAACAAAGCCATTCCACGTCATATTTTCTGGTGCTTTCGATAACAATTCCTGAAGACTTTTGAACTTATTATTAATGAAGTCATTAATATCTTTATCATTACCTTTAAGTTCGGAAAGCCCGTTAAATAAACTCGAGAAGTGCTCTGTAATGAAATGATAAAAACGACCTTGTTCAATTAATTTTTCGAAAACAGCCGCATTTTCATTACTGTTAAAAGCATTCGTATTTAATGATTTCCACCATTCTTCCATTAGATTGGGGTTATTCATAAATGGATTATTCATGTTGCTAAACGGGTTTCCAGCTCTAAAAGGATCATTGCTCTTAGTAAATGGATTTGCTGAATTAAAATGCATCAAGGCATCGAAATATTGTTTTTGTAACTCTGCCCAATTTAACTCATCGTTTTTTTGTTGATTTTCACTCATGGTTAAACTCTCATGCTAAATTCGTTTCGAATACTTCTTTAAACTAACATTACAATAACTCATTAGCTCATAATTTTTATATAAAAAAACCCGTATAACATAGATTTGTTATACGGGCTAAACAAGAGGAGGAGGTTAATACTTTAAGATTTGGTTAAGCAGCTGCTTTTTTAGTTGCTTTTTTAGGTGCTACTGGAGTAGCTTTAACGGTAGCTTCTTCTACTGTTTTTTCAAACCAGTTAACAACTTCATCACGTGAATCAGTTAAGATTTCAGTTGTTTTGTTACTAAAATCTATAACTTTTGAACTATATTCATTTGCAAAATCAACTTCTGCTGATACTGCATCTTTATAGTTGCTTGTAGAGCTAAGAGTTTTGGTTAATTCAACACCAGACTCCATGCTGTAAGTAGCCAGACCAATTTGTAATTCAGATAATTCTTTAAATGCTTTGCTATTGATAGCAGCAAGTTCTTGCATAGCATTGTATGAAGAGTTGCCTATTTCTGTCATTTTTTCGAAAATTTCGTTTTGCATTTTACTTCTCCATTTCAAATTTTAAATATGTTGTTGTTCGAAGTTGAATATATTGTGCACCGCAATATATTGCATTGCAACATGTTTATTGAAAAAAAATGCAAATATTTCTAAAAAACGATAACTTCTTAACTAAGCTATTGTTAATAATGTAGATCTTCTGGAGAAGCCTTGTAGGCATCGATGGCTTCGGAAATCTCTGTTTTTGCCTCATCGACACCGTACCAACCGTCAATTTTAACCCATTTATTTGGTTCAAGATCCTTATAGTGTTCAAAAAAGTGGGTAATTTGGTTCAGTAAAGCGGGTTGTACATCAGAAAAAGAATTCACATTACTGTGAAACTTGGATACTGAATCAAGCGGAACACAGGCTACTTTGCCATCGTCTCCTGCTTCATCAGTCATTTTTAACAAACCAATTGGTCGACAAGTAATAACAGAACCATGAATCAAAGGCATAGGGGTCATAATAATAACATCGACCGGATCCTCGTCTTTTGCCAAGGTCTTCGGAATATACCCATAGTTGCATGGGTAATGCATCGACGTATTTAAAAAACGATCAACAAACATCGCACCAGTTTCCTTATCCAATTCATATTTAACCGGGTCACCATTCAAAGGAATTTCTACAATGACATTAACTTCTTCCGGCGGTTTTTTACCGGCAGTAACTCTATCCAGATTCATCTATTTTTCCTATTTACTTGCTCTATTTTCAATCAAGTCGTCGACTACAGCAGGTTCTGCCAAAGTACTGATATCACCTAGTGTATCCAGCTCATTAGCTGCAACTTTACGCAAGATACGCCTCATAATTTTTCCTGATCGGGTTTTGGGTAAGCCCGGTGCCCATTGAATCACATCAGGTGAAGCAATTGGCCCGATTTCTTTTCTGACATGAGTGACTAATTCCTTTTGTAAGTCTTCAGTTGGTTCAACACCTGCCATTAGCGTGACGTAAGCATAAATACCCTGACCTTTGATATCATGTGGAAAACCAACAACGGCAGCTTCAGCAACAGCTTCATGTAACACTAAGGCACTTTCAACTTCTGCTGTTCCCATTCTATGGCCAGACACATTGATAACATCATCTACCCGTCCGGTAATCCAGTAATAACCATTTTCATCTCGGCGCGCGCCATCTCCACTAAAATACTTACCCGGAAACATTGAAAAATATGCTTCTTTAAAACGCGCATGATCGCCAAACAGAGTCCGCATTTGCCCTGGCCAGGGTCGTTTTATACAAAGCGCACCTTCTGCTGCCCCTTCAATTTCATTACCCTGTTCATCAACCAAGCAAGGCTCAACACCAAAAAAGGGTAATGATGCAGATCCCGGTTTTAGTGCTGTTGCGCCAGGAAACGGCGTAATTAAATGTCCTCCCGTTTCTGTTTGCCACCAGGTATCGACTATCGGGCACTTCCCATTACCAACTACATTGTAATACCACTCCCATGCTTCAGGGTTAATTGGTTCTCCCACTGATCCTAATATACGCAGACTTGAGCGATCCGTTTTTTCTACAAACTCATCGCCTTGCCCCATTAACATACGAATTGCAGTTGGAGCGGTATAAAACTGATTAACCTTCCACTTTTCGACAACTTGCCAGAAACGACTTGCATCAGGAAAGGTCGGAACGCCTTCAAACATAAGTGAAGTTGCACCGTTGGCTAATGGACCATAAACAATATAAGAATGTCCTGTAACCCAACCCACATCAGCGGTACACCAATAAATATCACCTTCTTGATAATCAAAAACATATTTATGTGTCATAGCCGCATATAGCAAATATCCACCGGTAGTATGTAAAACGCCTTTAGGCTTACCGGTTGAACCTGAGGTATAGAGAATAAACAATGGATCTTCAGCATCCATTTCTTCAGGCTCACAATCAGCAGAAGCTGCTTCAACTGCTTCGTGGTACCAAATATCTCTATCGTCATTCCAGTTAATATCACTGCCGGTACGCTTAACAACAATGCATGAAGTTACACTTTCACAACCATCAATACCTGTATCGACATTAGCTTTTAAAGGAATCTGCTTTTTACCGCGCAAACTGTAATCGCTGGTAATAACAACTTTACAATTTGAATCATTGACACGGTCTCTTAATGCATCAGTAGAGAAACCACCAAAGACAATAGAATGAACAGCACCAATTCGTGTACAAGCTAACATTGCAACAGACGCTTCAGGGATCATTGGCATGTATAGACAAACACGATCGCCTTTTGCTACGCCCTGTGTTATTAGTACATTGGCAAAACGGCAGACCTCTTCATGAAGCTCTTTATAGGTAATTTGACGATCTTCTTCCGGATCATCACCTTCCCAGATTATGGCAACTTGATCACCGCGAGTATCAAGATGTCTATCAAGACAATTATAACTGACATTCAATTTACCACCGACGAACCAGTTAATATTAACATCGTTGTAATCCCACTCCTGAACCTTATCCCATTTTCTAGACCAACTGAGAAACTCTTCTGCCTGTTCAGCCCAAAACGCATCAGAGTCATTAATCGAGCGGGAATACATTTCTTGATATTTAGATATATTAATTTGTGCTTGTTCAGCAATATCATCAGGTACTTTATACGTTTTTATTTCAGACATAATCTACTCCAGCTTTTTAATTACAAGGCTACAAAAACAGAAAGAACATTTATTTGATTTGAATCAAACTTACTAAATAAACGAGTAATAATAGGTTATTTTTATTCATACTCAGTCTTAGAGCTGGGCATGATATACCTGACAAACCTAAAATTTAAATACTTTTTTTAAGTGTTGTTATTTGCAACAGTTATATCAGGCTGAGTTAATTTTGTGAGAAGACTTTTTTTAATAATTCACTGGTACGTGCAGCCGGGTTTTCTCTGATTAACTTTTCTTCTTCAGCAACTAAAGTAAATAATCCATCAACAGCTTTACTTGTAACATATTGATCCAGATCCAGTGATTCGGCATCAATAAAATGCGACATTGCGCCAAGGTTATCAATTAAAGCCTTATATTTATCTGTAACACCAACACGGCTTGTCGCCTGTTTTACTACAGGTAAAAATTGTTGATGTAATTGATTGCCACCTTTTTCTTTCAAGTACTGCGTCGCTGCATTATCTGTTCCTTTTAAAATACCATGCGCATCTTCAAGCGTCATAGATTTTATAACGTTACTGAAGATAGACATTGCTTTTGGTGTCGCTTCTTCCGCAGCGCGGTTCATGGATAATATAAATTGATCAGCAATTTTATCCTGCCCCAGCTTTCTTAAACCTGATTCAATTGCACTTAACTTTTCAGGCATGGGTATTTTTAATTGAGGATGTGATAGAAAACCATTTTCCTTACCAAGAATACTAACTGCAGATTGACTACCATTAATTAAAGCTTCTTTTAATCCAGAAACAATTTCATCATTACTCAGTTTATTACTTAATTCCTTATTACCTAAAACTTCTGACGTTGTTTCCTTTAAAACCTCAAAAAAATCACCCCATGCAGAGTAAGCAGATACCGATGTGCTCAGTAACAACGAAAACAACAATAATTTTAAGAGTTTTATACCGTTCAAACTTGATTCCTCACTTTAAAATAGTAGCCGGACTGTATATCCTTACATAAGCTTATAAATGAAAGTCTATCATGCCTTATAAACAGGAGAATCAGTATGGACAACAAACTA
>JBELBG010000082.1:0-6541 GCA_042095435.1 Thiotrichaceae bacterium
GATTCTTTAATGAACGTTTTAATAGTGTGGGAATAGGCCAGCGCAATTGGCGCTCACGTATAATAATGTCTTTGACTGTCTCTCCAACAACATAAGGAGCAATGCCTTTTTTTGTTGTTTCTACCTCGGGTAGTTCAGGCATATCAATTTGGCATCGGGTTTAATTCCAGACCAGGCGATTCAATTTTCTCGCTTATATCTGTATTTTCAATTAACAAAAGTTTGCTGGTTTCATCACTGCCCATGTGAAACTGAATACCCAACTCTTTTCGTCCAAGTACCAGGTGCGGTTCTTTTTCAACAATTACATATTTAATTTGCTTGTTTTCAGTAGAATTAATTTTAATAGTTGCTGCTTCTTCAGGCTGTTTAAAAGGTTCCGCAGAGATTGCCTGTGCATTTTCCCAATTAAAAGGAATGCGTTTTAATTGTTCTGGTTTAATATCCAATAGCATTCGCAATTGCCATTGTTCATCAACGTGCTCCAGTATGTTATCAGGATATTCAATCGAACTTATTTTAAAGCCGTCCGGGATCAAATCCGGATCAGCAAAGAAAGCCACATTGGTCAACAGTTGTTGATATAGGGAGTCATTAGTTAGATGTATCTCATTTTGAAATAAAACATAACGCCGTTGATCAATGGCATCAGTATTACCAAATTGAAACACATGGTCATTTAACTTCATTGTGACGATAGGGTTATCAAGGCCGAGTTGTTTTAGATCAATGTCAATAGGGTTGAGTTGAGCATGCGACTCAACTTCCAGCATTCTTAACATGGCATTGATGCGTGCTTTGTTGGCACGATACTGTTGTGGAGAAGTTAAAAACCAGTCTTTATCTTTTTTATCAAACTGAAAATTATCCAGGTCTTTTCTAAAGACCTGAATTTGTTTAATTGAGTTTTTATCAATTGTTGATAGACGTTGTAATTCTTTTTCTGTTTCTTGATCATCACTTAAAACAAATATGGTTAATATAACAGTGAGGCTAAGCAAGCCAAGATTAGTCCAGGATCGACTTCTCACGTTATTGCTTTTTTCGTCGAAGTCCGGTCATGATCCCAAAAGCAACCAGACCTCCCGGCAAGATGAATAAAAAACCAATGCCAATAATACCTAGTATTGTAGGTGACATATTGAGTTGTGTGTCATTGGCTATTTTCGGCGGAATAGAAATAAACTCATCATCGCTACTTAGCCAGTTAATCATGCGAGTACCAAGTTCGTTATTACCGCTATTTGCTAAATAGGTGTTTGAAAGAAAGTCACCATCAGCAATAACAACAATGCGTTGTTGTTTCGTTACAATTTCTTCGCCATTTTCTGTTTCAAGCTCACGCTCAATACTGAGCCCGATAGTTAGCGGGCCTTGAGTATCCTCATCCTGGTTGAAATCAACTGTGCCTTGCAGTTCTCCTGTTTCTACCCAGGTATGGTCTCCGGTTTTTAATATCGGCCGGCTTAACCATTTGTTTGATTCCAGCATTTCTATGCCGCCTGCCATCGGAAACAATGTCGTAAATTCAAAGCCGTTGGTAACAGGGTGGGGTGCATACAAGTTACCTGTTACTAAAGAAATTGTCGGATCATTAATACCTATCAGTTGTCCTGCATAATCTATGACTGTGCCGGGATAAAACTTTATCGCCAGTTCTTCAGCCAAGGCATCAAGGCCATAAAGTGGTCCCGGTTCGTGTAGCCATAATACGTTTCCACCATTGTTAATATAGTTTTTTATGATTTCAATTTCGCCCGGCAAGTAATCGACTCTTGGTCCAGCAATAACCAGAATACTGGTATTATCCGGAATAGTTTGTGTTTCGGTTAAGTTAATCGGTTGTGTGCGATAACCTTTACTGGAAAGTTGTTTTACCCACACAGTTAAATCATGGTTTGCTTCTCTAATAGCGCTACGCTCACCATGACCTTCGATAAAAACAACCCAGCGCTCCTGATTACGTGCCAAGCGTTGTAAGGCATTGGTAAAAATTTGTTCTTGATCGGAAGTTACATGTTCGCTGCGATCTTGATAGTGAATAATAATTTCACCATCCACTTTAATACCAAGGTTGCGCACTTCATCCGGCACAGCATCCGGGTTTACAAAGCGCAAAGTTATGTCTTGTTTATGACGTTGGTATTTACCAACAAAGTTTTTAATAGAGTCCCGCAATAAAGAGTTTTCGCGTGCATAAGAGGTGACATCAATCGGGTCCGGCATGGCTGCCAGTAACTCTCGACTTGCATCTGATAAAGTATGCTTGCCACTGGCTGTCCAGTCATATTCGATGGCATGTTTTTGACTGAGCCATGCTAATAACCCTGTGACTACAGTTAACAGAACAAACATAACAATGCTGTTTAAACGGGAATGAAAGCGTGTTTTTTCAGTAACTAGCATGGTTTCACCCGTGAGTCCTTTCTGCATCTAAACGCCAAATGCTTAATAAGATAAAAAAAGAACTGATAAGCACATAGAACAACACATCAGTGGAATTAAACACGCCGTTAAGTAAATTGTTGTAGTGTTTTAGTAAAGATAAATAGGAAAATATCGCTGCGGTTGCTTCTGATGAGTTTGCGCCAGCAATATTAATAATCCATAACAGAAATAAAACACCAAAGGTACTGATTGCAGCTGTTGAAGCCTGTTTCGTGATAGAAGAAATAAATAAACCTATTGCTGCAAATGATGAGGTTAATAAGAATAAACCGATCAGGCCAGAAGTGATTTGTCCAAGATCGAGTTGTGTGCCGAATAATAACGATGCTGGCATTAATGTAATCATTAATAAGATGATGCTATAAAATACAGACATGCCAACATATTTGCCAAGTACTAATTGCGTAATGCTAATAGGTGAAGAATATAATAATTTTATTGTACCAAGCCGACGGTCTTCAGTGATTAAACGCATGGTCAGTAAAGGCGATACCATTAAAATAACCACGCCCGATATTTGATACATACCTGAAACAACAACTTCAGTCAGTCCTGTGCCAGCTGCTGCTGGTTGCATGTATTGCGATAACAATAGATAAAAGAAAATAGCGACAAGAAACTGTACTGTTGCCAAAATGATCCATGCTAGTGGTGACTTGAACATGCGGTGCAATTCATTCGAGGCAATTAAAATAATGTTATTCATTATCTGCCTCTTCCGTTTCTGATATTTGTGCTTGTTCGTAACCGATTTGTGTAAGCTTCATAAATATTGTTTCAAGTGATGCGTCACTCGGGTTCAGTTTATATAAGCCCCATTTTTCAGTTGATGCTTTTTCAACTATTGTATCGGTAGCATCAACATCGTTAGTAAAATTGATACGTATTAAATCGTTATGGCTACTTTCTGCTGAAGCAACGCCTTCAATACTCAGTATCTCTTCCATTGCTGGTGGTGTACGTAATGCGATATCGATATGATCAACTTTTTCAGAATTGTTTTGCAGTTCCTGCATTGATTGATCAAGAACAATGTTGCCCTGATTTATAATTAATACTCTGTCACATAAACTTTGTACTTCAGAAAGTATATGAGTAGAAAGTATGACGCTATGGTCTTCGGCGAGCTCCAGCATCAATTCTCTGATTTCACTAATCTGGATAGGATCAAGACCTGAAGTTGGTTCATCTAGAATAATAACCGACGGCGAATGTATAATAGCCTGTGCGATACCAACTCGTTGTTTATAGCCTTTAGACAGATTTTGTATTAATCGTTTGCCAGAGTTTTCCAGCCCACAACGTCGTTTGCTTATATCAACGGCTTCATTAATCGCGTTTTTCTTAATGCCACGTAGTTTTCCTGCATAAGTTAAAAACTCATCAACAGTCAGATCATCATATAACGGTGGTTGTTCAGGCAAGAAGCCAATATGTTCTTTAGCTTGCTGAGGAGATTCGTTGATATCGTGACCGGCAATGCTGACGGAACCGTGATTAGCGGCAAGCACGCCACAGATAATTTGCATCGTGGTTGATTTGCCTGCTCCGTTGGGACCGAGAAAACCAAGAATTTCTCCACGGTGGACGTTGAAACTGACATTTTCTATGGCATGTTGCTGGCCATAAGAGCGAGATAGGTCTTTTGCAGATATGAGAATTTCGTTTTCCATTGCGCACTTATTATTCTTATTACTTCATAACTTGCAAGCTTCTTTCAATAATATTGAAGCCAATAGTGTGACAGAGATATTGCCAGAAAGTCATTATGAATATGAGGAGCGAAAGGATAACGACTTTTTATGAAAGTATGATGAAGTGATAATTTTATTGCAGGTCGCCGTTCTCGCACGCCTTTTGCTCCACGACATACCCGCGTCCTGCGGGCCGCCGCTCCTGTGCATCCATGCACTCGCGGCATACCTATTTCCTGTAGGCAAAAAAATAGCACCTTTCGGTGCTATTTCTTCAGTTTATCCGTTTAGAATTACTTAATTTTTGCTTCTTTATAAATTACATGCTTGCGGGCAACAGGATCGTATTTCTTAATCTCCATTTTTTCCGGCATGGTACGTTTGTTCTTGGTCGTAGTATAAAAATGACCATTTCCTTCTGATGAGACGAGTTTAATTTTATCGCGCATAGTCTTATACCTTAGCTTGCTTTGTTACGAGCTTTAATGTCAGCAAGAACACTTTCGATGCCATTTTTATCGATAATACGTAAGCCTTTTTTGCTTATGCGTAATCGAACCCAGCGATTTTCGCTCTCAATCCAAAAACGTCTGGATTGCAGATTTGGGGTGAAACGGCGTTTCGTTTTGTTATTTGCGTGGGATACGTTATTCCCAACCATTGGGCGTTTACCTGTTACTTCACATACCTGAGACATAGTTCTTCTCGTCGTTCATAATAAAAAAGAGCGCGGATTGTACATGCATTAAGACGTAGATCCAAGTATTTCACTACCAGATCTGCTTATATTAGACCCCGTTCAGCCAGCGAAATGGCATCGCCACTGCCAATAACTAGATGATCCAGTACCCTGACATCGACTAATTGCAGTGCTTTTTTCAATTCCAGCGTCAAATTAATATCTGAATGGCTCGGTTCTGCCACACCAGAGGGGTGATTATGCGAGAAAATGACTGCCGCAGCGTTATGTTTCAATGCTGCCCGTACCACTTCGCGGGCATGAACCTGTGCGCTATCAATGGTTCCGCGGAAAAGTTCGTCAAAACTGATTAGTCGATGGCGATTATCCAGATAAAGACAGGCAAAAACCTCATAAGGGTAGGCACGAAGCTTCATCGTGAGGAACTCTCGAGTTTGTTCGGGATTAGTAAAAGCGTCACCAAGCTCAAGTTCTGATTGTATATAGCGTTTTCCCAGCTCAATCGCTGCCTGTATTTGGGCATACTTGACCATGCCGAGGCCTTTAGTTTGGCAAAATTGTTTTTGATCGCTATCGACGAGTTGTCTGAGTCCCTGATATTTATCCAGCAGTTCGCGTGCTAAATCCAGTGCCGAGACACCTTTACTGCCGGTTCTTAGAAAAATCGCTAATATTTCAGCATCGGATAGTGCGGCGGGTCCTTTTTCCAGTAGCTTTTCCCGAGGGCGTTCCTGCGTTGGCCATTCATTTATAGGCATCGTAACACTCCTTGTTATCATTTGTTTTAAATGTATGTAAGCACATGCTTAATATGTACGTTACTTGTGATAATAATAAGGTAAAATCAAACATATATGCATCAGTTAACAGGAAAACGAATTTTATTAGGTGTGACGGGAGGTATTGCCGCTTATAAAGCTGCGGTATTACTGCGCTTGTTGCGCAATCAGGGTGCCGATGTACGAGTGGTAATGACGCGGGCGGCTTCTGAATTCGTCACGCCACTGACTTTTCAGGCTTTATCAGGAAAACCTGTTCATACAGAATTACTTGATATGGAAGCCGAAGCAGCAATGGGACATATTGAACTGGCAAGATGGGCTGATTTGGTTCTGGTTGCGCCGGCCAGCGCGAATTTTATCGCTCGCTTTGCGAATGGTTTTGCTGATGATTTATTAAGTACGTTATGTCTGGCGACAAATGCGCCGGTTTTATTAACGCCAGCTATGAATCAACAGATGTGGTTAAATTCAGCTACGCAGGAAAATCTGGAAAAAGTAAAAAACAGAGGTGTTGGTATTCTGGGGCCTGCCGAAGGTGAGCAGGCTTGCGGTGAAAATGGTCCTGGTCGAATGCTCGAAGCAGAAGAAATTGCATTAATGACAGCCAAGTCATTTGAAACTCATATTTTATCGGGTTCAAGAGTATTGGTTACTGCCGGGCCGACGCGAGAAGCTATCGATCCGGTTCGTTATATTAGTAATCGTAGTTCCGGCAAAATGGGTTATGCTGTAGCCGTTGCGGCGATTGAAGCTGGCGCTGATGTATCGCTTGTTTCCGGGCCCGTTAATATATCTGAGCCGGAAAGAGTGAGTGTTACTAGAGTGATGTCTGCTGTAGAAATGCATAATGAAGTGATGAAGCAGATAAGTGATATTGATATTTTTATTTCTGCTGCTGCTGTTGCTGATTACAGCCT
>JBELBG010000083.1:0-6511 GCA_042095435.1 Thiotrichaceae bacterium
ACTCCATAACACGACCTTCGCGTTTCATATCAAGCTTCGCAAGAAAGGACATGCCTAACAAAGTGATCACAGGAAAATCACCTTCATGGACGGCTCCTTCAACATTATGAAGTTCGATATCTCCGATTTTCACTTTTTTTAAATTAACAATATATATCTTAGATTTGCCTGAAGCGGTATAGGATAGGCCTTGTTTGCCAATAAGCTTGTAATCTATGCCCAGTTTTTTTGCGGTATTACTGTTCATGGAAACCAGCGTTGCGCCAGTATCAACAACAAAGCTGACGTGGGAGCCATTAATGCTGCCACTAACGTTATACATGCCTACAGAGTCAGGCGCGAGAATCAGTTTTTTACCTTCTGTTGGAGGTTTGAAATTACCGCCAATATGCGAACCTAAAGTATAAACTTTCTGATGACCATTAACTTCAATAATGGCTTGTTTGCTGTCTGACTCAATAAGCAAAGCACCTTCCGGACTTTTTTTGCCTTTCTTTAATATGCGTTGCTTACCATCTATTGTAACGATGGCTTTATTCTTAAATAAACCATTGATAATTACTTTATCGATCGCAAAAGTAAATTGTACGTTAAGCAAAAAAGAAAGAACTGTAATAAATAAAATAAAAAATTTCATCTTATCGGTATTTAAATTTGTACTATTGAGTATAGGTAAATATTAGCTATAGGCGACAATAATTTCTTTTTTTTCAGGTAGCTTAGTAATATTCCAGTTTGTGACTCCCCAGCTTAATACTGATTCCACATCTGTTTGCAATAATTGTTTAGGAGGATTGAGCTCTAAAAAAGTCAGTGCGTTAAATAAAGTATTGGTATTGTTGTTTGCTGTTATAGTTTGAGCATTGTCAGATTTGCTGATTTTTTTACCTGAATTATCAATTGCTACAGGCAAGTGCAGATAACGAGGAGTCAGTAGGCCAAGTTGTTTTTGCAAGTAAACTTGCCTCGGTGTTGACTCAAGCAAATCTAGTCCTCTTACAACTTCTGTAATATTTTGACTGGCATCATCAATGACTGTTGCCAAATGGTAGGCGAAATAACCATCCGCGCGTTTAATAATAAAATCACCTGTTTCTAATTGCAGTTTTTGTGAGTATTCCCCTTGTAACAGATCTGTTATTCCAACAGGGCTGCTGTCAGTTTTGATTCTAGTTGAGTGAGCAGTTTTGTCTAATTTAATCCCATTGCGACAAGTGCCGGGATAGACTCTGTTAGCAATTTCTTTTCGAGTGCAGTAACAAGGAAACGTGCTATTTATTGATTCTAGTTTTTGAAGCGCAGCTTGATAATAATCCAGTCGTTTGCTTTGGTAGACAACTTCTTCATCCCAATATAAGCCTAACTGTTCCAGTTGTTGTAATATGACTTTATCAGCACCTGATACTGAACGACCAATATCAACATCGTCAATACGTACTAGCCACTTTCCTTGCTTGCTTTTTGCTTGAAGATAACTGCCAAGAGCAGCAATAACGGAACCGAAGTGAAGAGGGCCGCTTGGCGTTGGAGCAAAGCGGCCACGATAAATTAAATTATTATTAGAATTATTAATTTATATAAATTAACCTAGTTGACGTTCTTTTATTTCGTCGAGAGTTTTGCAGTCTATGCATAACGTTGCTGTTGGTCTGGCTTCCAGACGTTTGACGCCAATTTCTATGCCACAGACATCACAATATCCATAGTCACCGCTATCCAAAGCAGCTAATGCTTCGTCGATTTTTCTGATAAGTTTTCTTTCCCTGTCGCGGGTACGAAGTTCAAGCGAAAACTCTTCTTCCTGTGTTGCCCTGTCATTCGGATCAGGAAAATTAGACGCTTCGTCTTGCATGTGATGAACAGTGCGGTCAACTTCAGCTATCAAATCATCTTTCCATGAGTTTAAAAGCTCACGAAAATGAATTGATTGCTCATCGCCCATATAATCTTCTCCTATCTTTTCCTGATACGGAGTGATCTTTTCTTTTTTAGATGTTTTTTGGGTTTTTAATTCTGTTACTTTCGTCATCTTGCTTTTATTTTTCTTTGCGGTTGTGCTTTTAGCTAAAGCCTTTTTAGCAGGCTTTGCTTTTGTCTTATTGACGACTTTCTTTTTAGCCGTTGTATTTTTCTTTACGGCACTCTTCTTTTTAGTCGCCGTTTTTTTGGCTACTTTAGATACTTTTTTCTTGCTGACTTTCTTTTTAGTCGCTGCTTTTTTTGAGCTCTTTTTTTTGGGCGAAGCTTTTTTCTTCACAACCTTTTTCTTACTTGTTGCTTTCTTAGCTACCTTCTTTTTTGCCTTTTTTTTAGCCGTTTTTTTAGCCGTTTTTTTCTTGGCCGCCATTGCTGTTCCCCGCCTTGTAAATTTCAGCGTGCATCTATACCAGAAAGGCTTAAGCGAAGCAATTCTGAATTAAATATTAATGTCATGATTTTTGTTCCAATGCCTGTTCTAATTTTAGGCCTGCGTGTTCGATATACATTTTTGTCGCGCCCGCAACAGCCACAGGCATTGCCAGAAAGTTAACGATAGGTATCATTGTTAACAGCATCACTCCGGAGCCAAAACCAAAAGCAAGCGGACGATTTGCAGCGAATATTTTACGCTGTTGTTTAAAAAGAATATCATGATTTCCCATTGGATAATCACCGTACTCAAGCGCTAACATCCATGCCGTAAATAAGAACCAGATTACTGGTGCCGCTATATTTACCATTGGAATCATAAATATCAGTAACAACGGCAAAGCTCGAATGACAAAATACAGTAATTTTTGAAATTCATTTTTTATTGAAACAATGATTATTTGTATTAAAGGCAGATTGCAGTCTGATTCGGTTTTTTGGCCTGTTAGAGTTCTTTCAACAGCTTCTGCTAGAAAGCTATTAAACGGTGCACCAATTAAGTTCGCGACGATTGAAAAGCCAAAAAAAACAATCGCAAGTGCGATAATGACAAAGACTGGCCAAAGCAACCACTCAATCCATTCCATCCAAGACCACTTAGCAATCAACCAACCAATTAATTCATTAAGTGAGCTGGCTCCATATATAATAGCACTGGCAAACAATAATGAATTAATTAACAGAGGGATTAGGACGTAAAAACGTACACCGGGCTTCAAAATTAATTTGAACCCTGAAAGTAAAAATTGAAATCCTTGAGTAAATTGTTTCATTAGAAGCTTATTTAGGCGAATCCTTTAGGGCAAAGTAACAAGTGGCGCTGGTTCCCAGTTTTCTTTTTTATGCTCAGCGACAATTGTCGTATAGACACCACCTCGAACATTAAAGTTTGCTGTTAAACGCATAAATCGAGGTGAGCTAGCTTCGACCAAATCATTCAAAATTTTATTGGTAACGGCCTCATGGAATGCACCCTGGTCTCGGTAAGAACAAACGTATAATTTTAATGCTTTTAATTCGACGCAAAGTTGATCAGGAACATACTCAAGTTCGAGTACAGCGAAGTCTGGTTGGCCCGTTTTCGGACATAAACAGGTAAATTCCGGCACATCAATTTTAATAGTGTAATCACGTTCCGGACTAGGGTTTTCGAATGTTTCAAGTGATTCTATAGCTTCGCTAGACATCTGTTTTCTCACTAAATTATCGGCATAAAAAGGCGTTAAGATAGAACATTGACTATGTTCAGGCAAGAACTATCATGATTTTTTTTATCAATTAAATAATACAATAAAAACAGTAATTTATACTATATATCTAATGTAAAATATAGATTTAATTTACGTTTGGACAGAGAACGAAATCTCTAGTATTGTTACGTCCCATGCGTTTAAGCAATATAAAACTTTCTGGCTTTAAATCTTTCGTAGATCCAACAAATCTTATCATTCCTGGCAGCCTTATTGGTGTTGTTGGGCCAAATGGTTGTGGTAAATCTAACATCATTGATGCAGTTACCTGGGTTATGGGCGAAAGTTCCGCTAAACATCTGCGTGGCGAGTCTATGACAGATGTCATTTTCAGTGGCTCCAGTGCTCGCCAACCGGTAGGGCAAGCATCTGTTGAACTGGTTTTTGATAACACAGAAAAAAAACTGGGTGGCCAATACGCCAGTTATGATGAAATTTCTATAAAACGACAAGTAAATCGTGATGCAGTTTCAACTTACTTCCTGAATGGCACAAGGTGCCGTCGCCGAGACATTACTGCTATTTTTCTAGGTACAGGACTTGGTCCTCGCAGTTATGCCATTATTGAGCAAGGCACAATTTCCAGGTTAATTGACGCAAAACCGGAAGAATTAAGAATTTATATTGAAGAAGCGGCCGGTATTTCGAAATATCGTGAACGACGTCGTGAAACTGAAAACAGGATTAAACACACTAAAGAAAATATCGAACGCCTGACCGATATACGCGAAGAGCTCGAAAAGCAGTTAAATCATTTACAGCGACAGGCCAAAGCAGCAGAACGATATAAGTCATTAAAAGAAGAACAGAGAAAACTCAGTTCTGAACTACTTGCAATAAACTGGCGCGACCTGAATATGGAAATGAGCGGGCTGAAAGAGGGCGCGGGCAATCATGAAAATGCTGTTGAAAAAGCTATCGCTAAAGTGCGCGAAACTGAGGCAGAAATTGAAAAACAACGAGAAAGCTTGAGTGACGCTAATCAGCATTTCAATAATATGCAGTCCGAGTTTTATAAAGTGGGAAGTGATATATCCAGTTATGAGCAGAAACTGCAGCACACACGTGAAAAAATTGCGACGATTGAAACTGAGTTGGAAAAAGTTAGGCAAACACATACTAATACGATCAATCAGCATGAGCAGGATAAAGAAGAATATGGAAAACTTTTAAACGATCTTGCAACTCTGGAGCCCAAACTCAGTGGTTCTCGAGACGAAAGCAATAAAGCCTATGAAATTCTTAACCAAGCTGAAGAAGCTATGCAAAGTTGGCAATCAGAATGGGACAAGTTTAACGAATCTTATTCAGAATTCAGTCGCCAGGGACAAGTTGATAAAACAAGATTAGAGCATCTTGAATTTGGTTTGGAAGAACTCGCTGATCGTCGCATCCAGCTTGAACAGGAAATTACTAAATTCGAACAATCTGATAAGAACAACACGATTGAGAAATTAACTCAATCGTTAACAGGTGAAGAAGAAAAACAACGCAATTTGGAAAAAGACTTTACCGACAAGCAAAACGTTGTTAAAGATTATCGTGAAAAAGTTAGGGCATTATCAACGCAACTGCATTCTGCAAGGCAGCAATACCAAAGCTTAAAAGGGCGACTGTCTTCTCTGGAAACTCTGCAACAATCCTTATTGGAAAATAATCAGGAACTAACAGACTGGCTTAAAGAAAATAATCTTGATCAAAAACAACGCCTATCCCAATCTATTAAGGTTAATCCTAAATGGACACATGCCTTGGAAACAGTTCTTGATTCGCATTTACATGATATTTGTATTGAAGATCCAGGCTATTATCTTAATAAACTAGGAAATGCGCCCGGGAAATTTGGTTTAATGAAATCCAGCAGCGGCAGCTCTTCTGCAGAAGCAAAACCTTATCCTCGTTTAATTGAACAAATTACCACTGAATTAAGTGTCCCATCATTAATTGAAAATATTTATTTAGCTGATTCAATTGAAGAGGCAATGACTATTTTAAGAAACCTGAGCGCGGGACAAAGTGTTGTAACGGGAAAAGGTGTTTGGATAAGTCATGATTGGATTATTGTTAATCATGTTAATGATAATGCTCATAGTGTTTTAAGCCGTGAAGAAGAAATCAGCTCATTAAAATCAGAGCTTGATAAAAAAGAATCTGAGATTAAGTCAATTGAAACAGAGTTAATATCTACCGAAGATAAGCTCGAACAAGTAGAAGTAACTCTAAATGATCAACAGTCTTTATCTAAGCAACAACAACACGGCATAGCTGACATTCGCACAAAACTGGCTTCACTCAAAACAGAATCAGAACAATTAACCATTCGTCATCAGGAATATCAGGAAGAGTTATCTGAAAACCTTGAGCAGACGGAAAGTGATAAATCAGAAATTAACTCTATAAAGCAGCGCATGCAATCTGTTGAAGAAGACGACAAGCAGTTTCTACAACAACGAGAAGAGTTATCCAGTAATAGAGAAAAGCATCGCGAATCATTAAATACGGCAAGAAACACATGGCAGGAAACACATAATGAAAGCCATGGTATCGCATTGCAACTCGAATCTTATAGTTCACGGCGCGCTTCTTATGAGCAGGCAATTAAACGAAACGATATTCATGTAAGTCATCTTGTCAGCAGACTTTCCGAGCTTGAAAAAAGTTTGAATGAAAACCAAGCACCTGTTAAAGAAATTCAGGAAAAAATAGAAGCTCGTCTTAAAGATAAAGTCTCGGCGGAAAATAATCTTGCTGATGCGCGTAATAATGTTCAATCTATTGAAGCAAGCATGAGGGAGCTTGAGCAACAAAGACAAAAGTTTGAACAAGATCTTGAAAGTTTAAGGTCTGCTTTG
>JBELBG010000084.1:0-6464 GCA_042095435.1 Thiotrichaceae bacterium
AATGCTGGCGGCGTCACCGTATCCTATTTTGAGTGGGTACGTAACCTCGGCCATATTCGTTTCGGCCGCATGGAAAGAAGGCATGATGAATTACACGGTGCCAAAATGTTACAGGCCATTGAAACCATGACCGGTAGACAGGCCGAAGAATGGATGCAAAAAGAACTTGTTCATGGAGCCGATGAATTGGACCTTGTTCGCTCAGGTCTTGATGACACGATGCGTAATAGTTATCACCAATTAAAAGAAGTATTAAATACAAATGATAAAGTGTCTGATTTCAGAACAGCATCTTATGTTGTCGCAATACAAAAGTTACTTCGGTCCTATATCGACATCGGCGTTTATTAATTTCATTGATAGTCTTACCAATTAACAATTGAATGCAGGTAAATTGATTGATATCAAGCCTGCTTAGCTAATTTTTATACCTTGTAGCACTTGAACTATAAAGAGTCGCCCCAAATTATGTAGAAAGTAATTCAACAGAACACAAGGTAAACAGTATGCGACCAGATAAATTAACCTCAAAATTACAGTTGGCATTGGCAGAAGCTCAAAGCCTAGCTGTAGGTCGTGATCACCAATATATCGAACCTCTTCATTTAGTCCATGCCTTACTAAATCAGGAAGGCGGGACACTGCCTCATGTATTATCTAATACGGGTATTAACCTTAATCTACTAAGCAGTGAAATTATAAAAGCACTTGATGCTCTTCCAACTGTTTCAGGTTCCGCTGGTGATGTTCATATAAGCCGCGATCTGGACCGCCTGTTAAACATCATGGATAAAACTGCGCAGGATAGAGGTGATGACTATATCGCCAGTGAACTTATTGCTATTGCCGCATTGGAAGATAAGGGCAAACTGGGTGAAATTTTCAAACGATGTAGCGCAGATAAAGTAAAAATTAATCAGGCGATAGACTCCATCCGAGGCGGAGAAAAAGTCAACAGTTCTAACGCTGAAGAAAACAGACAAGCCTTGGAAAAATATACTGCAGATGTCACTGCACATGCTGAAAGTGGCAAGCTTGATCCTGTAATAGGACGCGATGAAGAGATCCGTAGAACTATTCAGGTTTTACAACGCCGCACAAAAAACAACCCAGTATTAATTGGTGAACCGGGTGTTGGTAAGTCTGCCATTGTTGAAGGATTGGCTCAACGTATCGTCAATGGTGAAGTGCCGGAATCAATTAAAAACAAACGACTATTATCTTTAGACATGGCAGCACTCATTGCTGGTGCGAAGTTTCGTGGTGAATTTGAAGAGCGTTTGAAAGCCGTTCTTAATGACCTATCAAAACAGGAAGGACAAATCATTTTATTTATTGATGAAGTCCATACTATGGTCGGTGCAGGTAAAGCGGAAGGCGCGATGGATGCCGGCAATATGCTGAAACCTGCCTTGGCCAGAGGCGAATTACACTGTATTGGTGCGACAACATTAAACGAGTATCGCGAAAATATTGAGAAAGATGCGGCCTTAGAACGACGTTTTCAAAAAGTGTTGGTGAACGAACCAACTGTTGAAGACACGATCGCCATTCTTCGAGGTCTGAAAGAACGTTACGAAGTTCACCACAATGTGCAGATAACTGATCCTGCTATCGTTGCAGCAGCAACCTTATCAAATCGTTATATTACTGACAGGCAATTACCAGATAAAGCAATCGACCTTATTGATGAATCAGCAAGTCGTATCAGTATTGAAATAGATTCAAAACCGGAATCCATGGACAGACTTGAACGTCGAGTTATCCAAATGAAAATTGAACGTGAAGCCTTAAAAAAAGAAACGGATGATGCTTCGAAAAAGAGACTGGCATTACTGGAAGATGATATTAAAAAGGTCGAACGCGAATTTACTGATCTGGAAGAAATCTGGATTTCAGAAAAAGCTGCCCTGCAAGGTTCTCATAACATTAAAGAAAAACTGGAACAGGCCAGAATTAATTTCGAAGCTGCAAAACGTTCCGGTGACTTAAATCAAATGTCTGAACTGCAATACGGGATTATTCCTGGGTTAGAAAAACAATTAGATATGGCAGGGCAAGCCGAAATGCAGGACATGAAGTTATTACGTAATAAAGTAACAGAAAATGAAATTGCAGAAGTCGTTGCCAACTGGACAGGCATACCCGTCAGCAAGATGTTGGAAGGGGAACGTGAAAAGCTACTGTCTATGGAAAACATTCTTCATAATCGTGTTGTTGGACAGGAGCAAGCCATAAAAGCTGTTTCTAATGCCATACGCCGATCACGCGCAGGACTATCTGATCCAGATAAACCAAACGGTAGTTTTCTTTTTCTTGGACCGACCGGTGTTGGTAAAACGGAATTATGTAAAAGCCTGACAGAGTTCTTATTTGATAGTGAAGACGCGATGATTCGGATTGATATGTCTGAATACATGGAAAAACACACTGTTGCACGTTTAATCGGTGCGCCTCCAGGCTATGTCGGTTACGAACAAGGCGGTTACCTAACCGAAGCAGTCAGACGGCGACCTTATAGCCTGATACTGCTTGATGAAATCGAAAAAGCACATGCAGATGTATTTAATATTTTATTACAGGTGCTTGATGATGGTCGTTTGACTGATGGCCATGGTCGAACTGTGGATTTTCGAAATACGGTTATTGTTATGACCTCAAACCTCGGGTCTAACCTGATACAGGAAATGTCTGCTGATTCTGAATACGATAATATGAAGGAAATTGTCATGCATGAAGTGAGTCAGCATTTCAGGCCGGAGTTTCTTAATCGTATTGATGAAACAGTTGTTTTTCATGCTCTGCAACAAGAACAAATCAGAGCCATAGCTGAAATTCAGATAGATAGATTGAGACAACGTTTAACTGAGCAGGAAATTGAGTTAACAATTGACGAGAATGCGGTTAACGAACTAGGAAAAGTTGGCTTTGACCCGGTATATGGTGCACGCCCATTAAAAAGGGCTATACAGGATAGATTGGAAACCCCAATCGCTGAAAAAATTCTACAAGGCCTATATCAGCCTGGATCTTCAATAAAAATCGGTTTTTCTGAAGGAAAACTGCTTTTTTCGCAGCTTGAAACGAATGTCGCTTAAATTTTTCAATCAATATCCGGACACTAATTTTATTAAAATAAGCAAACAACCCATTTTAATTAATTAAAACAGTTGGTTATTTGCTAAATATACTCTAATATCTAGACGAAAAGACTTGATAAAATAAGGTCAAGAAATTCGGAAATGTCGACGCCAGCAAAAAAAGTTAATCTAAGTGGTCTAGCACGTAAGCTGGTGCTAGATGGCTTGCTTGAAGAGGAAAAAGCACAAAATACGCTTGCAGAATCTATCAAGAAGAAAAAACCTTTCGTAAGCCTTGTCGTAGAAAACAAACTCGTTCCCAGTAATAAAGTCGCTTTAGCCGCTGCAAAAGAATTTGGCGCACCACTTGTCGATATCGATTTACTGGAAATTGATCCGGATGTGGTCAAGTTGGTCAAAGATGACCTGATAAAAAAACATAATGCACTTCCTGTATTCAAACGTGGTAAACGTTTGGCTGTCGCTGTTTCTGATCCAACCAATATTCAAGCACTCGATGAGTTTAAATTTGCAACCAGTTTAACAACGGATGCCATTGTTGTTGAAGAAGACAAACTTGCGAAAAATATTGAAAAAATCCTGGAAGAAGCCGATGGCGGATTGGGTGATATGGATGATGAGGACTTTGATGATCTTGATGATCTCGAAGTTGCAGAAGACGGCCCTCAAGAGCAAGATGACTCGGATGTTGATGACGCGCCAGTTGTTCGTTTTGTGAATAAATGTTTGCTTGATGCGATTAAAAAAGGTGCGTCGGATTTACATTTTGAGCCCTATGAAAAAATGTATCGGGTACGTTTTCGTATAGACGGTGTATTACAGGAAGTCGCAAAACCGCCGATGAGTCTTAACTTAAAAATTGCAGCGCGTATTAAAGTTATGGCCCGGTTAGATGTGTCTGAACGACGCGTACCACAGGATGGCCGTATTAAATTAAAACTTTCTAAAACTAAAGCTATTGATTTTCGTGTTAATACCTGTCCAACGCTATTTGGCGAAAAAACCTGTATGCGTATTCTGGACTCAGATGCGGCTGCATTACAAATTGATCAACTTGGCTACGAAGATGAGCAAAAAGCATTATTCCTCGACAACATACATAAACCTTATGGCATGTTCTTAGTAACTGGACCAACAGGTAGTGGTAAAACCGTTTCGCTTTATACTGGTATAAACATCTTGAATCAGGTTGATATCAATATTTCTACTGCAGAAGATCCAGTCGAGATTAACTTACCTGGTGTAAATCAAGTACAAGTCGATGAACGAACAGGGATGACCTTTGATAAGGCATTAAAAGCATTCTTAAGACAGGATCCAGATATTATACTTGTTGGTGAAATACGTGATCTCGGTACCGCATCAATTGCTGTAAAAGCGGCTCAAACAGGCCATATGGTGATGTCGACACTGCATACGAATGATGGTCCACAAACATTAACACGTTTGCAAGACATGGGCATTCAGGCGTTTGCTGTAGCAACCAGTATTAACCTTATTACAGGACAACGATTATTACGGCGGGTAAACCCGAATAATCGTGTTCCAGTAGAAATGCCTGCTGACGCTTTAAGAGATGAGGGTTTCCCAGAAGAAATGATAGAAAAGGGCATCACCTTATATGAACCAGGCGAAGAAACAGAAGATAACCCGGGCTATAAAGGTCGAGCAGGTATCTATCAAGTTATGCCTATTTCAGATGCTTTGAAGCGGCTGATTATCGAAGGCGCTAACGCTGTACAATTAGCTGACCAAACAGCATCAGAAGGGGTATGGGACATTCGCCGTTCAGGATTACAAAAAGCGGCTGATGGTATAACCAGCCTTACTGAAGTTAACCGAGTAACTGTAGAGTAAATACTATGGCTGATGCAAAAAAAGCAGATATGTATGTCTGGGAAGGCATAGATAAACAGGGAAAGCGAGTTAAGGGAGAATCAAGCGGCCAAAGTGAAGCCTTGGTTAAAGCAGCATTAAGACGTCAGGGCATAAACCCTCTAAAATGTAAAAAGAAGCCAAAACCATTACTTGGTGGCGGTGGAAACACAAAAATAACTCCGAAAGATATTACCGTTTTTAGTCGTCAATTAGCAACCATGATGTCTTCAGGTGTACCCTTGGTTCAGGCTTTTGAAATTGTTGGTCGCGGACATGAAAATGCCGGTATGCAGGATATGATTCTTGGAATTAAAGGCGATGTCGAAGCCGGTAATAACTTAACTGAAGCATTAAAAAAACGACCTCTTCAATTTAATGATCTATATTGTAATCTGGTCGAAGCAGGAGAACATGCAGGTATTTTAGAAGCCATTTTGCATAAACTGGCATCCTACATGGAAAAGACAGAGGCTTTAAAATCTAAAATTAAATCTGCCTTGTTTTATCCTGCAGCTGTAATCGTCGCAGCAGTTGTCGTTGTTTCGATTCTAATGATTTTTGTAATCCCACAATTTTCAGAGTTATTTTCAGATTTTGGTGCAGATCTTCCTGCATTAACGCAATTTCTGGTCGATACATCTGATTTCTTTGTTGCTTACTGGTACGCAATTTTCGGTGTGATGGGTGGCGTTGTTTTTGGTGCGATTGAAATTAAAAAGCGCTCAACGGCTGTCCAACAATTTCTTGATCGTGCAATTTTAAAAGTACCCGTTATTGGTGAAATAATGGAAAAATCGGCTATAGCGCGTTTTTCCAGAACACTTGAAACCATGTTTGCTGCAGGTACACCAATGGTAGAAGCAATGAGTTCTGTCGCGGGTGCTTGCGGTAATATTGTTTTTTATGATGCGACTATGAAAATGAAAGACGAGATTGCTACGGGTACTCAACTTCAGGCATCAATGCGAGATACAGGTCTGTTTCCAAATATGGTCGTACAAATGGTCGCTATTGGTGAAGAATCGGGCGCAATTGATACAATGCTCGGTAAAGTAGCTGACTGGTACGAACAGGAAGTCGATGACGCAGTTGAAGCATTAACCAGCCTGCTTGAACCTATGATTATGGCATTTCTTGGTGTCGTCATTGGTGGCATAGTAATAGGCATGTATTTACCAATCTTCAAAATGGGTTCTGTTGTTTAGCCTCTATCTTGTTCGAATATTTTTAATTTCGGACTTATAAATATTATTAAACAGTTTGACCACAATATTTTTTAACATAATTGAGTTGTTCCAGCTAAGCCCTGCTTTTTTTCTTGGAACCGTTTTTATCCTTGGCTTACTGGTCGGCAGCTTTCTGAATGTTGTAATCCATCGTTTACCAATAATGATGGAAAACGACTGGAAAGAGCAATGTTGTGAATTACTCGAACTGGATTCCCCAGATAACGCTTCTGATAATCAAGCATTTAATCTCGTTAGG
>JBELBG010000085.1:0-6448 GCA_042095435.1 Thiotrichaceae bacterium
ATCAAACTCTGGTAAGCCCCAGTAAGAAGAAGAACTATTCATTTGCGTGATACCCAAGGACTTACCAACAATCCATACCTTGGTGGCCGAAAATAAACCGTTTTGCTGCGGTAGTTTGTTCAAACAATATCCGATCACTTCTTCCGACGAACCATACATCGGGGAAGAATCAATCATGCCGCCACCACGCTTAAAAAACCTTTCTAATACTTTTATGCAACGTGCTCGATCAGTTTCATCATCATCAATATCAAAGGTAAGCCAAGAGCCCATACCGATAACAGGAATTGATTTGCCAGAGACAGGAATCTTTTTCATTAAAATTGAAGAAGCTGAAGGCGTTGCAGCAGACAAGGAAACAGGATAGGAAAAGAACGGCGCCAAAGCCATACCGCTCACCGATTGTAAAAAAGAACGACGCGTAAAATCATTCATCCTTCTATGATAATATTTTTTATAAAAACCATCAGGTTATTTTAATTAATCCGACACTTTATTTTGTTTTATTGAGTGTTCCCAGCGTCGTCGAGTGATTATGAGATCAAGTACTGCCTTTTACTAGAAAGGGCCAAGCCTTGTTGCTTGCCGACAAAGGCGAAAGTAACACCTGACCCAGCAATTCTGACTCATTTGACTCTATAAAATAATTACCGGCTTTACATATTTAAGCTAAATCTTCGTTACTGTGTTATGCTACGCACCTCTCGACAAAGAGCAGTAGCTTTAAATAGTCGAATTTACCTGTTGATAATCTTTATAAGGCACTGTTCCTTATAACCACCCTGTTTTGCCGGCAAATTCCCAATATCGATATTATATCGATCAACATCCACTTATTAAGAGTCATTATGGCAACAGGTAATCAAGAACCTCAAGAATTACAACCCACCATTCTTTCCTATGTAAAAGATATTCCCAACTTATGCTCCCTTGCAGGATTAGGCTGCACACTTTTAGCTATTTACTTCAGCCTTCTAGGCGTTTATTACGCGGCAATGATAGGCATGATCTGGGCTGTTGCTTTTGACTGGGCAGATGGTCTTATTACCCGACGAATGAAAGGACGAACAGGTAATGATGGGGCTTTTGGTGTTCAACTCGATTCATTAATAGACATTGTGAGCTATGGAGTTACTCCAGCTATTCTTCTGATGAGCTTTGGAAAATTCGACCCCATATTACTACCCGGAGCGTTTGTAATACTGGCGGCCAGTGCAATACGGTTGAGCTATTTTAATACATACGGCCTTTCTGGCGATTCGAACTACACAGGGCTAGCCGTCGATAACAACAACATTATTCTCGTTTTTATATTTCTATTTGAAAGCATTGTTAGTGAAGGGGCTTTTGTTCAAATTCTTTATGTCAGCTGTTTAGGTCTTGCGGTCTTGAATGTATCTCATATCAAAACCCCCAAACTTTCTGGCAATCCAGTCAATGTTTGTATTCTTGTTATTTACTTGATTGGTATGACGGGTATCTACAGCTGGAAATTATTTTAGCGAGTCACAAAATTGATAAAGCACGTTAATAAAATTTATTTTTATTTAGGAGTTACATAACACAATGATTGTATATACGGTCGGTACATTTAATTTGATACATGTAGGTCACCTTGCATTACTAGAATACTGCAAAACATTAGGTGATACCCTCGCCGTTGGTGTTGCTTCAGATAGCGTGGTCAATTCTTACAAATTTAATGTACCGGTTATTCCACTAGATCAACGAGAAGAAATGTTGAATGCGTTAAGCTGTGTCGATATCGTACGACCCTATCATAAACTTGAATATGTCACTGCTTGTATTGCGTTAAAGGCCGATATATTTGTGATTGGAGAAGACTGGGGAAACAAACCCCATAATATTGAAGTAGAATCTTACTTAAAGAATCATGGAAAAAAGATTGTTAAAGTTCAGTATAACAATCGAACTTCATCCACTAGAATAAAACAAGATGTCATCTTCCAACCAAAAAGAGACCCCTCAAATGAACAAGAAGTTATCCATTAATCTTGAACTTTTAAAAGCCAAAGTCCGAGCGCTACAAATTATTCCTTTGTTTAAACATGATTAATATCGGCAATTAATCACTTTTTAAAAAAATAATTGAGAGAAAACAATTAAAACCACTTATTTTCAGTTAAATACAATAAAAAGATAGCTTTCTGCTCTAATTGCTATATGGTGGGCATATTAGTAAATTTTTTGTAGAAGTTCCGGTTGTTCCTCGCAGTGTAAAGCAGCAGTGCTTCCAGTAAAAACTCCATAACAACAAACATGCTAATACATTGTTTTTTTAATTAATTTAAAGAGGTAACCGAAATGGCTACAGGTACAGTAAAATGGTTTAACGATAGTAAAGGTTTTGGATTCATCACTCCTGCTGATGGCAGCGCTGATGTATTTGTTCATCATAGTTCTATCAATGCAGACGGATTCAAATCACTTGCAGAAGGACAAAGTGTTAACTTTGATATCGAGCAAGGTCCTAAAGGACCAAGTGCAACCAACGTGGTAGCACAATAGACCAAATTAGATAATCTAATTAATCTAAAAAAGCCTCGCTTATGCGGGGCTTTTTTTATGCCCATCATAAAAGTACATACATTGTCATTCGCTTGGAGTATGCTGATACAGCAGCCTCCAAACACATTCCCACTTCCCCCCCCGGAGAAACACCGTGTCAAAGGAACGAAACAACAGTAGAGAAGAAATGAAAAAGCCCGTTATGAACTTAAAAGAAAAACGCGCAGCGAAAAAAGCCAAGAAAGAAAACAAAGTCGTATTTCTGGATAAAGAAAAGAAATAAGCTAATTAAAAGGCTTTGACTACGTAAAATTATTCAAGATTAAAGATATGTTGTCGCTATCCTACACTGAAGCCTAAGTATCACTCTTGTGGTATTTGATAACTGAGAGTAGAGATAAGCCATGCAATGTCCAAAGTGCCAAAATGTATTGATTCGTATCACATCTTCTCTCGATAAAAAATATTCGACGGGTAAAAATAAGGGAAAAAAATCCGCATAGAAGTTGATCAATGTTTTAAATGTAATGGTGTCTGGTTTGATACCAAAGAACTGGAAAGTTATTTAAAAGAAAACTTAACCGTCATCAATTCACCAGAAGTTTGTCCAAAACTCAAGCAAGTACACGATGAAATAATTGGACAGTGCCAAATATGCGATATCGAATTGTCTAAAGAGCAGGCACCAAAAGACAAGAATGTAACGATAGATAAATGTCAAAAATGCCAAGGTATATGGCTTGAAATGACAGAGATAGACTTATTGGAAGAACAAAACGAAGAATCAATCAATAAGTTGCTGAACCTCTTTTCCAGAGTTTTTTAGTTACCCCTGTATTAAAAGTGCTCTAAGCCCTTGATTTTGTCCTGATCATAATTAAATATTTTTAATTATTCTTTTTTAAATCATGCAAACCGTATGTCATTATTTTTAAAAGATAAATCATTATAAAAGAACCCTTTCTTGCATTAATTATTTAAAAAAATAAAACGAATATTCATTATTAATTTAATCTTCTCATTTTCTTCACAAATTATTTACATCTCTCTGTTTACATTAGTCATGGTTTTAAAAAACAAGCTCTAGGAGATTAATTTAATATCAAATGAAAATGTATTGAATAATTCTAAGTTTATAAAAGCGATCTTAACTTACCACGTTGTTTCAGGAAAAGTATTGGCATAAGACGTTGTTAAGTTAAACACCGCAACGACTATGAATGGTGCAGATGTCAATATTACAGTTACTGATGAAGCAGTAACATTAAATAGCGAGAGTAATGTTGTAATGACAGATGTTGACGCAATCAATGGCGTTATACATCTAATCGATACTGTAATCTTACCCCCAAGTTCATAAGTTTTATATGTAGAACAGTTTCTTTTCTCCCCGAAAGAAACTAACCTTATAGCCGGCGAAAGCCGGCTTTTTTTAGTCAAATTAGATGAACTTAGAAACAGAATAGTTATTGATATTGTAAGGTTATAGAATAATAAACTCATCGAAGCGTCTAAAAATAGTATTTTCTCTGATACTACTCCTGATCATTACTGGGTGTAGTAAAGCATTTTTTTATAATCGACTGGATACTTTGATAGGTTGGTATCTTGATGACTATGTTGAATTGACAGATGTTCAACAAGCGGAATTTGACGAAAAATTAAACTCGATTCTAACCTGGCATAGAAATGAAGAACTGAGTACTTATATTAATTTTTTTGATGGTATTGAAAAGGACTTGGATAAACCCGTTAATATTACCGTCGTTAATAATTGGGCCGAACAGATACTTTCTGCTTACGAACGTATTGAAGACAAAACAATCCCCTTACTGTATCAAACTGGCGAAGACTTAAATCAAGAACAGGTAAATACGTTTGTAAAAAATTTATGGAATCGACAAGCCGAACTTGAAGAAGAGTACTTATCGCGTAGCAATGAAGAATACGCTGAAAATAATCATGAGAAGCTAAGCAAAAATTTGACTCGTTTCCTAGGCTCATTGAATAAAGAACAGGATGCAATTATTAAGACATCAACACATTCTTTAAAGCGTTTTGATCAAGCCTGGCTCGAAGTACGACGCAATTGGTATACATCTTTAGAAGAATTACTAAAACGTGAGCCCAGCTGGCAACAAAAATTTGATCAAGCCTATGAAACAAGAAAAAAGACACGAACTAAAAGCTATCATGAGTTTCTCGATCACAACTTGAAACAAACAAAGATAGTCATAGCTAAAGTACTTAATTCAAGAACCGATAAACAGAACCAACATCTAAGGCGCGAAATAGGTAATTATAAAGATGAATTCAAATCAATCATCGCTAAATCAAAAAATAATGAAATGAAATTGACGCAAACTGATTGATAGTTCAACTTAAGAAATCAATCGACACTGACAATTATGATTTTTATTTTGTGATTACCCCTCGCTCATAATAATTCTATACGATTTATGTATGATATTTTCACGTAAGATCGAAATAATTTTTTCATCTCTTAAATATGTTGCCATTGCTTATCTCCGGCAATATTAATTCTGATAAATTATTCGACTCTTCATTCATACTATTCCCATGAAATTATTACATCTGCGAAACAACGGAAAGAGAGTAACTTAATGAAAAAAGCCGGTGATTTTCATCATCGGCTTTCTATACTACTACTTCTTTTCTCTTTTAGAATTAACGTCCGTAAACATCAATCCCCGGTAGTGGTCTGTGATACTTAACAACTTCAGCATATTTCTTAGTTGCAGCTGCAATACCAGCGTCAACATCAACCGGTACACACGCTTCATCACATGACAACAAGAAAGCAATAGAAGCTGTCACGGCGTGTTGTGGTTGAACACCACCAGTCGCACAAAGACGCCAACCCATATCAGGCGCGCCTGGAATAGCGGCGGCTTCTACGGCATGCTTTGAAAACATGATGTTAAGTACTTCTGTGATTTTTTTAACACCAAAACGTTCTGGCGCTTTCACTGCTGTTACTGCATTTGAACGGGTATGTTCTTCTTTCGCGACTAACTCAAAGCCTGCGTTTAATACGGCGGCACGAAAAATATCAGAAACATTTTTATGCCGTTCACAAACTTGTTCAATACCTTCTATCGCCAGTAGATCCAGTCCGACAGCAAATTGTGCATAATTTCCTGGCGTTTCAATATGTAAGCCTAAGGAATCCATCGCATCAATCATCTTGGTTAAGTGCAGGTAGTGTTGGCCTTTTTTAATACCTGCATCTGCCAAAGCTTTGTCTGCTTCATAAACTCTCTCAACTGCTCTAGCGTTGAGCGAAAGCATGCCTATACCGGGTGTCCCCATGATGCCTTTTTGACTACAACCAACAAGCATATCGATACCCATCTCAGTCATATTGGCCGGGATACTACCGATAGCGGAAATGCCATCAATAACGAGTAACGCCGGATGCTTTAGTTCATCCAATATACTTCTCAACCTTTTTGGATCAGTCGTTACACCTGCACCTGTTTCATTTAACGGCGCCATAACTAACTGGATCTTATGTTCTGTATCTTTTTCCAGCGCTTCTTTACACTCGTCATAAGGCAGGTCTTCACCCAGTTCATTTTTTAGACGAAGTACGTTCCTACCCAGGTTTTCTACACAGTTAGCCATTGCATTACTGAACGCACCAATCTCCATGGTAATAACAGCTGGCGTATCAGAATTAGCTTCGTCAGGAAAACGGCATGAGCCTGCTGCGGCTTCTGTACCTGTGGTGCCCGAGCCTGTGAAAAACAATGCCCTGCCACCTTCTGGCATACCGACCAATTCGCCATATTGTTTGCGAACCGTTGTAAAAAACTTCGCGACATTTGGTCCACGCATACCACGTGTTTGTTGAGATGAAAATTGAGTCACTAACTCAGAACCAAAAGCAGGTCCC
>JBELBG010000086.1:0-6446 GCA_042095435.1 Thiotrichaceae bacterium
GTACAGGATGATATAACAAGTGAATATGAAGCCACGCAAAAATTAAATCATGATGCAACGCATGATACATTAACAGGCTTGATTAACAGGCGCGGATTTGAGGAAAAAGCTGAAACACTTATTAGAAATGATAAGGTAAAAAATCGGAAGCACTCTTTATGTTTTATCGATCTCGATCAGTTTAAAATTGTTAACGATACTTGTGGTCATGAAGCCGGTGATGAGCTATTGCGCAGAATTTCAAATATCTTCACAGACAACGTTCGTAAAAGCGATACATTGGCAAGGTTGGGTGGTGATGAATTTGCCATTCTGATGGAGGACTGTGAACTAGAGTATTCTTATCAGCGTGCGACAACCTTATTAGAAGTGATTCAGGATTTTGATTTTCTCTGGCAAGCTGAATCATTTAAAGTCGGTCTGAGTATTGGCATTGTTGTCTTTGATAATTCAGTCGCTAACTTAATTGAATTAATGCGACAGGTGGATTCAGCTTGTTATATCGCAAAAGATATGGGAAGAAATCGCATACAGGTCTACTCGGCAGATGATTCGCAGTTAAATAAACGGCAAAGCGAAATAAAGTGGGTGACGCGAATTCAAAAAGCTTTAGATGAAGACTCTTTTTATCTTTATGCTCAGCCAATAGAAGCGCTCAATGAAAATGAGAAAGCCCATTATGAATTATTGATTAGAATGCGTGATGAACAGGGGCAGAGCATTTTCCCTAACGAGTTTTTACCCTCAGCAGAAAGATATAATCTTATTTCATTAATTGATCGCTGGGTTATTAGAAAAGCATTGTCTTTACTGGCAGATACCCCCGCTTTTCTTAAACAAATAAATTTCATTTCAATAAATATTTCAGGGCAATCACTGGCAAATGATGAACTAACCGATTTTATTCGTGCTCAATTTGATAAAACAGGCGTAGACGGGAGTAAGGTTTGTTTTGAAATAACAGAAACATCTACCATTAAAAACTTAAAGACGGCTGTTAATTTAATAAATGATTTAAAAAAACATGGATGCTCTTTTGCTATTGATGACTTTGGATCAGGTTTATCATCGTATGCGTATTTAAAAAACCTGCCTGTCGATTATCTCAAGATTGATGGTGTATTTGTTAAAGAGATAGTGAATGAGCCGATTGATTATGCATTGGTAAAATCTATAAATGAAGTTGGCCATATCCTAAACATAAAAACCATTGCTGAATTTGTAGAAAACAATGAGATAAAAGGAATGCTTAAAGCGATAGGAATAGATTACGTGCAAGGATACGGGATTTCAAAGCCTGTTAATTTTGAAGGTTTATTAGAGCAATCAAACAACGTCATAGAGATTAAAAAAAGAGTAGCTAATTAATCAGAGCGCTTTAATTACAATGTAATTTATTTTCATAATGCTTCGCTATAACACTTGCAACACAACACGTTAATTTTTTAGCAGTGGGTATATGTAAAAATTCATTTGGACCATGTGCGTTAGAACCCGGGCCTAAAACACCGGTAATTAAGAACTGTGCATCAGGAAATTTTTCACCCAGCATGCCCATAAAAGGAATCGACCAACCCTCTCCCATGTGTACAGCAGGTTTTTTAAAAAAATTATTTGAAGCCTCGTCTATAGCCTGTTCCAGCCACGGCGCGACTTCGGGTGCCATCCAGCCGCTGGCTGCCCAGTCGGGTGTAAAATTAACTTCAGCTCCGTAAGGTGGATTGCTAACTAATATCTCTTTCAGTTTTTTACTAGCTTGCTCAGCATTACAGCTTGGTGGCAGTCGAATAGAAAGTTTGATTGAAGTAGAAGGGCGTAATACATTGCCTGCTGATTCGATATTCGGTACGCCATCAATACCAATATACGATAAGGCCGGGCGCCAGCTTCGGTTTAAAATTAACTCGACTGCTTCACTATTCATAGCTTGCATAGCCTCTTTCATCGGGAAACGGTTAAATACATCGTCTCCCATCATCTCTGCTGCACGTTGAGCCTGTTCTAATCGTTTTGTCGGAATATCGACCTGGAACGCATCATCTAGTATTTGTCCGGTTGTTGAATCTTCCAGGCGGTCAAGCAGTTGCCTTATGATTCTAAAACTGGAAGGTACTATACCGCTGGCATCACCGGAATGAATGCCTTCATTTAATACGCCTACTTTTAATGTGCCGCCGATCAAGCCACGTAATGAAGTGGTAGACCAGAGCTGATTATAATTACCGCAACCGGAGTCAAGGCAAATAATAAGTTCAGGTGTACCGATGCGATCAGATAAATGGTCTATATAGAAAGGAAGATCATAACTACCACTTTCTTCACAGGCTTCGATGATAATGACACAACGTGCATGAGGAATGTTTTCTTGCTGTAACGACTTGATTGCTGTTAATGAAGCAAATAAAGCGTAACCGTCATCAGCACCGCCACGACCGTATAATTTGTCATCCTCGAGGACGGGTTTCCATGGCCCCAGGCCGTCTCGCCAGCCCGACATTTCCGGTTGCTTATCCAAGTGCCCATAGAGCAGGATCGTTTCTTCGCAGTTTCCTTGCCCGGCTATTTCTAGATAAATAAGAGGAGTGCGACCAGGTAGGCGAACCACTTCAAGTGCCATGTCATTGATATTTTGTTGCTGGCTCCATGAGACAAATTGCTCGACAACCTTGTCCATATAACCGTGTTTTTGCCAATCCGGGTCAAAGACAGGCGATTTATTAGGTATACGAATATAGTCGATCAGCTCCGGGATAATTTCATTTTCCCATATTCGATCACAAAAAGACTGTATTTCTAGGGTTTTCATGTGTTTGTCAGGTCTGTTAAGCTGTTAGTCATTGTTGTTTTAATTTTCAGGTACAACTTACTAGAGGAGTCTCACAATGTCAGGTTTAAACAAATTGTTCGTTTTATTATCTATAGTTTCAAGTCTTTTATTACTCAGTGCTTGCGGTGGTGATGATGCAGAAACTGCTGCTGCGCCAAAATCGATGGAAGCAGAGCCGGCTAAAGAAATGATGACTGCTGAACCAGCAGCGGCAAGTGAAGAAAGCACGACCTTATCGATTGATGATATTGAAAAAGCTGAGGGTGTTGTCTATCAAGATGAAATCTACGCAAACTGGCCTAAATAAACAGGCTCGGGGAATCAGGAGTTATTAATGATGTATAAAAACTATTTATTCCTTATTTTATCTGCGGCTTTATTAATGGCTTGTGGAGAGGCGGAGGCACCAAAAGAAAAAGCAGCCACTCCATCGGCACCTGTGGCTACAGAAGAAGTTGTGGCTGAAGAAACAGTTCCATCAGTGGATGAAATGGTAGAACAGGAAGACGACTCACCCTCAGATGCAATGGCAGAAGAAATAACGTACTTGCCGAGTCAGGTTATCTATCAGGAAGAGATTTATAAAAACTGGTCGTATACCGAGGCGCCTGCTAAAAGCGCAGTTGAAGAAAAAGCTGCGGAAATGGTTGAAGCAGTAAAGCAGGAAGTTGATGCCGTTTCCGGAGACAAGCCTTATCAATTGGTTGACGGGGTAATCAGTGCCAATGTTGTTGAAGGTTGGAAGACCTATAATGGCGGTGGTTGTGGTGCTTGTCATGGTAAGGGCGGTATAGGTGCAGTAGGCCCGAATCTGGCTGACAGTGTGATAAATAAGTTAAGCAAGGAGCAGTTTGTTAATATCGTTACTAATGGTAAATCGGGCACGATGATGCGTCCGCATAAAACCAATAAGCGTGTTATGGATAATATGGATAATCTATATGCTTATCTGCTTGCGCGTGGTGATGATGTACTTGGTCCAGGAAACCTAATCAAGTTGCCATTAGGTAAATAAGCAGTAACTAAAATCTAGCTCTAAAAACGGTTAACTTAACTATTAAGTTAACCGTTTTTTAGTATAAGAAAGATTAAATAAGTTAAAACTATTAAAACTGTTAGTTGAAAATAAAATGGCTTAAGTAAGACATTGTAAATGTTTTGAATTAGTTATGATCAGAGAAAGGAGTTTTTAATTCTTGGACTTGTTTTATCGTATTAAAGGTTAAGTAACCAGTAGCTAATTGAGCTAAGTGTTGCGGCGACAGGTAAGGTTAATAACCAAGAAATTAGTATATTTCTTACGATACGTTTATCTGCTTTACCTGTAATTAAACCTATACCAAATAATGATCCTACTGAACAATGGGTTGTTGAAACCGGTACGCCGAGGCGACTGGCAAAGATAACCATAAAGCCAGTAACAAGATTTGCTGCAAAGCCTTGTCCATGACTCATGGGTGTTATTTTCTTACCCATTGTTTCAGCAATACGTTTTGCATTCAGTAAACCGCCTATCGCAATCCCGATCGCAACAGCTATCATTCCAAGCTTGATTGATAAACCTTGTATTGCTATCAAGAGTGCAACTATTTTAGGTGTATCGTTTAGACCACGTGCGAAACTCACTATGCCTGCACTAATGTAATGTGCAACATCAAGCAGTTTTTGTAAGTTAATACCAAGAACATTTCCGGTATATTGTTCCTGACAGTTTTGTTCTTTATCAATACTGGCATTGATAGTATGTGAATAGTGTGCGGCTTGTTCGGAAGAAAGAGAACTCAGGGGGACAAAGGTTTTCGATTCACCAATACAGGCACACCACTCTCTGTTTATACCAAATGTATTTCTAACATAACGAAATAAGCGATAAACAATATAGGCAAGACAAACCGCTATAAAAGGACTAATTAATAAAGGAATAAAAAATGTTTTACCGATGAAGTTAAAATTAACTTGAGAACCGACTGCCATTACGCCACTACCTACAAGGCCGCCAACCAGACTATGTGTTGTTGAAATAGGTAAGCCACGTAATGCTGTGAGTAAAACGGTTATACCTGCTCCTAAAGCAACGGCAGTAAGAAATTCAGGTGAGGTTGTAATTTCTATAGGTACTAGACCTTTACCACTAAAATTCTTTAAAAGTTTATCTGCGAGAAATATAGAACAAACAGAACCCGCAAATGTAGTGATCGTAGCCCAGGCGATTGCACGCTTATAATTTGTTGTGCCACTTCCAAATAATGTCGCAACACCTTTAAAGTTATCGTTAGCGCCATTAGCATAGGCTAGAAAACAAGTCGTTATAAAAAGGATGATGAAGATGGTCATGTGTCGCCTTATAGTTATTTATATGTTGGCTTATGACTTATGTAATCATTATTGGTTTCATATAAATAAGTCCGTAAAGTAGACAGCGAGTATACTTTTACTACAGGTCGCCTATGTAGATGAGGCGGTAGAACAAAGTCTGGAACATTTGTCGAGGAATTGAATGTGCATGATCTTCACCTTTCTAATACAATTCAGTTACGACGCTATCAATCTAAACATGTTCAATACAAAATAAACCAAATGACAATACGACGCTTTAAAGATGTTCTTCCTGATATTCATGAAACGGCTTATGTTGATGAATCCGCTGTTGTAATTGGTGATGTAATGATTGGCGAAGACAGTTCAATCTGGCCGATGACAGTAGCGCGTGGTGATGTGCATTCTATCAAAATTGGCGCACGTACCAATATTCAGGATGCTTGTGTTTTACATGTTACACATGATGGTGAGTTTTCGCCGGGCGGTTACCCTTTAACAGTGGGAGATGATGTGACAGTAGGTCATCGTGTCACTTTACATGCATGCACTGTTGGTAATTTATGTTTAATTGGTATGTCGGCAACGATAATGGACGGTGCTGTTTTGGGTGATAAAGTTATTGTTGGTGCGGGCAGTTTAGTACCGACCGGTAAAAAACTTGAATCAGGTTATCTTTATGTCGGTAGTCCGGCTAAACGTGTGCGCGAATTGAATGAAAAAGAGCTCGCTTTTCTGAAATATTCAGCAAAACATTATACGAAACTAAAAAACCAGCATAAAAATACATAAAACTGAGGCTTTTTAACAATATTCGAGGGCTTTCAGGCTACCATTCTCATAGGCAATCGCTAAAATAGCCGCCCTATGTCAAACCATACTGAAAATTTCGACGTTATTATTGTAGGCGGTGGCCATGCTGGTACTGAAGCTGCGATGGCTTCTGCGCGTATGGGTGCGAGTACATTATTACTAACGCATAATGTCGATACGCTTGGGCAGATGTCATGTAACCCGGCTATTGGTGGTATTGGTAAAGGACACCTCGTAAAGGAAATTGATGCCATGGGTGGTTTGATGGCAACTGCGGCCGATCATAGCGGTATTCAGTTTCGTACATTAAATTCTCGTAAAGGTGCGGCAGTACGTGCGACGCGCGCGCAGATTGATCGTGCTTTATATAAACAGTTTGTACGGCCTACTCTGGAAAATCAGGAAAACTTGTTTATCTTCCAACAAGCCGTTGATGATTTAATCGTAGAAGGTGAACAGGTCAAAGGTGTTATTACGCAAATTGGCTTGA
>JBELBG010000087.1:0-6345 GCA_042095435.1 Thiotrichaceae bacterium
TTTTCGATTGAAAGAAATAACATTTAATTTATCAAAATGTGATAAAAGATTTTCAAAGCCTGAGCTCGTAAGTAAAAACATTTCATCATTATTATGGTGTTTAATAATTTGTTCTATTATAGAGGTTGAATTAATAATATCTCCTAATGCACCTAGTTTAATGATTAAAACTTTCATTATTTAGAAGTTAATTATTAGAAGATATTTTTTTCACTTCTGAAAAATACAATGCAAGCAATAGCCAAGTCATACTCGACCAGATAGAGCCATAAAATGCCATGTGCGTGTTAATAGGAAACATGGCAACAATAACGGGGATAAAGTATGGAATTAAAGCTTTTTTATCTTTTGTCTTAAGTAATAAATTAAAAACCAGAAATAAAACAAAAATATAGCCTAAAAACCCGATCAAGCCGGTTTCTGCCAGTATTTCAAGAATAATAATATGGGGCTGTGTTTGTGTTCGTTTATGCCAATAATCCCCTGGTGAAGAGTATTCTGTATAGACATGCCTAAAACCTCTTGGGCCAATGCCATTGACAGGGTTGTCTTTAAAAATATTAATCGCTGTAGACCAAATTGGTAATCTCTTGGCTGTTGCTCGATTTGTCTGTTCATAATTGCCGCTAAAAAGCCCTAAGGTGACTTTGAAGCGGTTGTTTGTTGGTTCATGAAATAAAATCGTTGATGAAAGCAATAAAGCTATAATAATAGACATTATCCCAAAATAATTTATTAATAATTTTTTATTTTTTGAATAATAAAAACTATAAGAAATAAAACCAAAACAAGAAAGTGCCAGCATAACCCAGGCTGCTCGACGACCACTTAATAGGAGAATAAAAAACAAAGGAATGATGCTAAGTGCAAATAACTTTTTCTTTTCAAAATTATTATAGGCATAGAAAAAGGTAAAAGCAGAAAGAATCGCGCAGATATGCGAGATAGTATTCCTGGGGTGGAACATTCCGGTTATATGTCCTGGCTCATAAGGAAACCCCAACAGGTTCTTACCAAAAATAAACTGAATGGTCGCATCTATACACCAGAAAAGTACAATGTAATATATACCTTTAATAATAAAGTATATTCGTTCCGGTTTTTTATTTAATTCCGTAATAATAAAGATGCCTGCAAAGAAAAATCTTAAGTAAGGAAAAACAGTGCGAGATGAATGTGCTTTATTAACAGCATCAGGGAATGAAATTAATAAGGGCAACCAAAGACAAAGGAAAACTAAAGAAAATACTTTTAATGTTTTGTCTTCTAATATCACCTTCGGGTCTCTAAAAAGCGTATATGCGCCTAATAAAGCCATTAATCCCACGGGGTAATTGTACAGGGCTTTGCTAACAAAACCGATAAAAGCTAGCAGTATTAAAATACAAGGCCAATAATTTTTAATAAATATTTTTAAATCTGACATAGTGTTCATTTCAATATCTGTATCGTTCAACAATAATATTCAACAATCCGCATAAATAACCAATTCCATTGGACGCTTTAATAAGAAATTTATTAAAGTTTTTTTCATGTTCGTAAAAAGGTGAAATTATTAAAGATATTAGCGCGCCTATTATTTTACCTATGATTTTAGGTAAGTATCTGCTCCATGCAAATATAAGTGAACGATATCTTCTGTAGCGCATTATTGCATTAATTCCGCCAGTAAAATGGCGATACATCATGTACTTTCTCGTTTTTCTTTCTGGAAATATCGTTTCAAAAACTATTGCATCATCTATCCATACCGGCGTCATGCCTTTTTTTATAGCGCGATCGAAAAAGTCAAAGTCTTCGCCGCCAATAAAGTCAAAATAACGATCAAACCGCAAGCCATGTTCATCGATCAGTTTTTTACTAAAAATAACGTTGTTAGTTGAAATTGTCCTCGGCATGCTGCCAGAAGGCCTTTTAGGATTGGTTGTAAAGTTATCAGGAGCGACAGATTCATTTATAGGTAATACTGGTGCTGTAACGATATCGCTATTATTTATTTTAAACCCTTTAATAATGTTAATTAGCCACTTTTTATGGGTTAGTTCATCGTCATCAATAAATGCAATTAAATCTACATTATGATCTAATGCTTTTTCGAGTAAGCTATTCCTTACTGCGCTAAGCCCTCGTTCTGGTTCAACATAATAATATGAGTCAATATCAATATTCTTTATTGCTTTATTAAAACCGCTTTCTCCAGATCGTTCGCTATCATTATCAACAACTATAATTATAGCCGTGTAATTGTCAGGAATAATTAATTGTCCTATTGAAGCAAGACAGTTGTGTAGTAATTCCGGTCGCTTAAACGTGGCAATGCATATCGCTACAGTTTTAGTTTCTTTTTCCATTTGTCTTTTTAAGCGAAAGAATTATAAATAGAAATAGTTTTATCAAGCATAGTATCCAGCGTAAAAGCATTCTCGTCTTTTACTGTTGGCATTGATTTATAAAATGTATTGATGATTGATGCAACGCTGTCTGAGTCTAAAGGCATGGCTTTGCCTTCAGGAAACATTTCGGCAAGTACTTCTTTTGCTCCGCCATGATCATATGCAATAACAGGGACGCCGAGGCACAAAGCTTCAAGCGCTGTTCTGCCAAAGGCCTCAGGTGTTGTTGCCAAAGATAAAACTATGTCTGAAACAGACATAACCTCTTTCATATCACCCCTTTGGCCTATAAAGGTAAAATGCTTATCCATTTTATTTGAACTAATTATAGCCTTTAATTCATCTAGATATTTGTCTTTCCCCTTATCGATTCCGCCGGCAATAACACCGTGTACATCTAGACCTTTGTTCCTAGCTTTGATAATGATATCGATAAAGTCGTTATGGCCTTTCCAGCGGGTAATTCTTCCCGGCAAAGTTACAATAAATTTTTCTGACAGCTGTGGGTATTGTATCCGCCAATTGTTTAACCATTCATCAGATGGCTTGAAGCCATAAGGGAATTTGTCTTTACTTATGCCACGATGAATAATTTCAATTTTACTTTCATTCGTGTCGGGATAATTATTAAGAATATAGTCTTTAATGTATTGTGAAATCGCAATAATGCGTTCACCAGAAACCATAATTTTGCTGTAGCGATTTACTGTATAAGGCCCATGAACTGTGGTGATAAAGTGCGGACGGCTATCTGTATCCATTTTTTTCCAGGCGAGATAAGCTAACCAGGCAGGTAACCGAGAACGGGCATGGATAACATCGATTTTCTGTTCTTCAAATATTTTGCGTAATTTTGCGATCAGTCTGATCGCACTGAAAATGGATTTTTTGCCTACCGGCAAATTAATGTGTTCACTACCTTCTGAAACAAGTTGCGACACCATTTGCCCCGGGCCGGAAATGACAATAGATCGATGACCTCTTTGCACTAGTTCTGCTGCAACTTCCAATGTGCCGCGTTCTACGCCGCCACAGTCCAGCTCAGGCAAGATTTGTAATACGGTAGGTTTCAAAAAGTGCTCGTGGGTAATAAATTAATGAGCGTATAATAACTTAATATTTAATAGCTTACGATGCTGTCAGCCTGATATTGAAGCCTTTCTTAACAAGGTGAACCTTGGGCTACGAGTTTCCAGGGCGTAATATCAGAAAGGAATACTATTTGAATCGATATTATTCAAGCTAATAATCCTCGTTCTAATAGTTGTTTTACACAGCTATCAGCTTCATTAAACTTGTTTGCCGGAAACAGTAATTTATTCGTTTTTTCCCAGCTTGAAAATGAAGTCAGTTGTTTTTCATTAATCAAAGTACCAATGGAATCAGAAATACGGTTTTTTGTTTTTTGTTTTACATTTAATAAGCCTACAGCAGCGCCGGAAGATAGAGACTCATAAATCATTGAAACACTGTCTTCACTAACCCAGATAGTGCCGGATTTAAAAATAAACTCGCGGAGTTTATCGCTGTTAGTGTTTTTATAATTTAAAGTTTCAATATTGCTTAAGCCAGCCAGTAGCGACAGTGTTTTTTCAGGCGTACGAGGTGAGTCTGCAATAGTCCAGCGAATATCAGGGGTTTGTTTAATAATTTCTTTTATTTGCCTAATAAGATCTTTTTCGTTCCAATAGTAATGCTTAGATGGGCCGCCAATAAGGAACAAGCCTGTATCATTAGATTTGTTTTCATTAAATTGAACAGGGTTTATTGCGCCTTTTGTCGTTATGACATTAACTTTATCTTTAACCTGATCGTGTTCAGGAATAATACACAGATCAAATAAAGCTAAAGGTAAACTGGGCTTCATCAACACTATCGTTTTACCGCCACGTGTCTTTTTTGCAGATAATATTGTTAAGTGGCAGCCATGCCCGGCGCCAATAATTAAATCAGGATCAGGCAGTTCTTTTCCTAAGGGAAATTGGTTTAGTAAAAAGTTTTTAAAATTAGAAAAGGCTGATTCAGCTTTAATATCAAAACAATTAATATCTTTTAGCTTTTTTATCGTATTACATAAGCCTGTCGTTTGGGAGTCGTGTCCAGCTTTCCCGTCTGTAATGCGCCAAAGAGTTAATGCCATGTGACGGGTTTGATTTAATCCTCAAGAATATAATCAGTGCCACAATAGGGGCATTTGCCGCTACCGTTTTTATCAAGTGGAATATAAACTTTTGGGTGTTGGTTCCATAAGCTCATTTCCGGTAAGGGGCAATGTAATGGCAATTGATCACTCTTTATTCTAAACGTCGATTCTGTACTCGTTGAAACTTCAGCTATTTCTTGTTCGGTATTAGTCATAACAGCCTCCTAAATATAACTTAACCAGTTTTTATACTGATCAAGTTTGCCTTCAACACAATCAAAATACTGTTTTTGTAATTTTTCAGTAATTGGGCCGCGTTTACCTTCGCCAATTTGACGGTTGTCCAGTTCTCGAATCGGAGTTACTTCTGCGGCGGTGCCGGTAAAAAATGCTTCATCGGCAACCCAAACTTCATCGCGGGTAATGCGTTTTTCCTTGACCTTGATGTTGTTTTCTTCAGCAAACTGCATAATGGTTTCGCGGGTTATACCTTCCAGCGCAGAGGTTAAATCCGGCGTGTATATGACGCCGTTACGAACGATAAAAATATTTTCGCCACTACCTTCAGCAACATAGCCTTCATTATCAAGTAATAATGCTTCATCATAACCATCGGTTAACGCTTCCTGTAAGGCAAGCATCGAATTCATGTAATTACCATTAGCTTTGGCCTTACACATGGTGATATTCACATGATGGCGTGTATAGGAAGACGTTTTAATTCTTATACCTTTTTCAAGGCCTTCATTACCAAGATAGGAGCCCCATTCCCATGCTGCAACCATGACATGTACTTTCAGCCCGTCAGCTCTTAAGCCCATGCCTTCGGAGCCATAAAAACACATTGGTCGAAGATAGGCCGTTTCCAGTTCATTATTTTTAACGGTTTCAAGACAGGCTTGATTGATAGTGTCTTTATCATAAGGCATCGGCATATTTAAAATATGCGCAGATCGAAATAGTCTGTCTGTATGTTCAGCAAGACGAAATATCGCGGTGCCTTTTCCAGCCTTATAGGCACGTACGCCCTCGAATACTCCCATGCCATAATGCAAGGTATGCGTTAATACATGTGTTTTTGCCTCTCTCCAGGGAACAAACTCGCCATCAAGCCAGATTACACCGTCACGATCATCCATACTCATACTATTTTTTTACCGTTATTATTGATTAAAACCGGGTAATGTTAATGCGCCTATCAAGCGCAATCAATAAAACTTTGAAAATATCAATTTTATTCCGCTAATCGAGGCTAGAATAGAGTGTAAAAACTAATAAAGGCAGGCCATCTAAACAAGGTGAAAGTAATGATTAAAGAAGTTGACCCGAAACAAGCGTATGACATTTTACAAAAAACAGACGATGCGCTATTGATAGATGTTAGAAGCATAATGGAGCATCAATACGTTGGCCACCCGCTTGATGCGTTGCATATATCATTAAAAGAACCGCCGGAATGGGAAACCAGCAGCGATTTTGTCAAAAAACTGGAAATAGCATTGCAGCAGCAGTTTCCAGATAAGAAGGCTTTGTCAGACCTACCTTTGTTAATGTTGTGCCGAAGCGGGGCCAGATCCGCTACAGCAGGAGAAATGTTAATCAATAGTGGTTATACAAATGTATATAACGTGCTTGAAGGTTTTGAGGGAGATAAAGATAAAAATGGACATAGAAGCACTATCAACGGTTGGCGTTTTCATGGTCTACCCTGGGAACAATCGTAGTTTTCTAACATAGATGACTTTTAAAAAAGCAGTGTCTCGTTCGTTAATCGAGTTATGCATGAATATAATGGCAGGTACACGCGCC
>JBELBG010000088.1:0-6341 GCA_042095435.1 Thiotrichaceae bacterium
GGATGCTTGTATAAGGTCCAACGGTCAGGGGTTCTTTAATCACCCCTGTTTCGAATTTTTTTACGCTGCGTACATTTTTTGCCTGTAGTTCAGCGCTCATATTCTTGTGAATAATCCCTATACCGCCTTCCTGCGCTAATGCTATCGCCAAGCCTGATTCTGTTACCGTATCCATTGCCGCTGAAACGACAGGAATGTTCATGGTTATTTCGCGTGTTAACTGGGCACATAAAGAAACATCGCGAGGCAGGACTTCCGAGTAATTCGGAACAAGTAAGACATCGTCAAAAGTCAGGGCTTCTTCTGCAATAATCATGATAGAACCTATCCATTTAAATTAACCGCGCAGTATAATCGGAACTGGTCTTAGGGCAAGCGCTTGGTGCTTTGTTTCGTAATTCTTTTCGCTTAACATGAGCCGACATGGCTATATCTGACAACAAAATACCTACTGCCGGCGATATTTACACAATCAGCCGTTTAAATCGTGAAGTTCGCACTGTATTAGGGGATATTTTTCCCAGTATTTGGGTTCAGGGCGAAATATCAAATCTGGCAAAACCGGCATCCGGCCATCTTTATTTCAGCCTGAAAGACACGGCTGCCCAGGTTCGCTGTGCCATGTTTAAAAATAGACAGTCTGGATTACGGTTTGAACCTGAAAATGGCATGCAGGTAATGGCCAGAGCCAATGTTGGCCTGTATGAAGGTCGGGGGGAATTTCAACTCATCATTCAGTCGCTTGAGCCAGCTGGCTCAGGTGCACTGCAACTTACTTTTGAGGCATTAAAACAAAAATTATCGGCTGAAGGTTTGTTTGATGAAAAACATAAGAAACCGTTACCACGATTTCCAAAAAACATCGGTGTCATCACCTCAGCCACCGGTGCCGCCATTCGAGATATTCTCAGCGTATTAAAGCGACGCTATCCATCTGGGAATATTATCGTCTACCCGACACTGGTACAGGGTGAAGGTGCCGCGCAGGAAATCGCTAAAACAATTAATTTAGCTGATCAGCGCAAAGAGTGTGATGTTTTAATTCTTGCGCGAGGTGGCGGTTCGATTGAGGACTTATGGGCATTTAATGAAGAAGTTGTTGCCAGAATAATTTTTGATAGTTCAACACCTATAGTCAGTGGTATAGGTCATGAAATTGACTTTACTATTTCTGATTTCGTTGCCGACCAAAGAGCGGCAACACCATCTGCGGCGGCTGAATTAATCAGTCCTGATAGTGATGATGTTTTAATGAAGCTACAGCATAAAGAAGAACAACTGGTTCGTTTACAAAACCAGTCAATTAATAACCTTAAAAACCACGTTGCATTATTATCAAAACATATACCGCACCCGAAGCAAGTATTAATGGAATTTATCCAGCGCACAGATGAATATTCAATGCGCCTTAAACATCAAGCTGAAAAACAAATGTCTAATAAGCACTTTGCGCTTTCCGGATTATCAGCAAGAGTCAATAATCAAAATCCTTCGCAAATTATTTTAAGGCAAATTGAAAAAGTCGATGTATTGGAATCAAAGTTTAATACAGCGATAAATAACACTATTGAAAAAGCGAAATATAAAACATCCAATCTGGAACAACTACTTAATACGGTAAGCCCTGTTTCAACCTTGGAAAGAGGTTATGCAATCGTTACTGAACAGAAAACCAGCAAAGTAGTCACAAATACCAAGCACTTAAAAAAAGGAGATTCTCTACGAATTAAACTGGCATCATCAGAAATTGATTCGACAGTAGAAACCATACATGAAAAATAAACTTTTATTATTGATACTGACCTTATGTTTATCTTTAATGTCAGTAAACGGATTTGCACTTGAATTGCCAAAACAGTCTACTGTACCTGGCGGTATTGCTATCATTTCTATCAATGTGGAAAACAAACCCGAAGCCTACTTTTACGATCGTAAAGTTATGATTGTTGGCGAAAGTAATGACTGGAAAGCGATTGTCGGTATTCCTTTATCAGCAAAACCCGGCATTCATAATCTTGTTGTTAAAAGCAATGACATAGAAACAGATTATAAATTTAACATTGATAATAAAGATTATGAAACACAATACCTGACAATAAAAAACAAGCGTAAAGTTAATCCAAACAAACAGGATATGGATCGTATTATTAAAGAGAAGAAACGAATTTCAAAAGCCAAATCACATTGGAGTAATAATGAAATTGTGCCGCTGAGTTTTATTAAACCAACCGAAGGTCCCTATAGTAGCCCTTTTGGTTTGCGTCGTTTTTTTAATGAACAACCAAGAAAACCACACAGTGGATTGGATATCGCTGCGCCCAAAGGCACAGCTATTGTTGCGCCTGCTGATGGTATGGTTATCAATACAGGTAATTACTTTTTTAATGGCAATACTGTATTCCTCGACCACGGTCAGGGCTTAATCACGATGTACTGTCACATGGATAGCATTAATATAGAGGAAGGAACAAAAGTTAAGACAGGGGATATAATAGGCAATGTTGGTTTGACTGGCCGTGTCACAGGCGCTCATTTACACTGGAGCGTCATGTTAAATAATGTAACGGTTGATCCTTTATTATTTTTATCCGAATAAATTCGTTAATACCTCAATTTATACCAAAGCAGCCCCAAGTATTCATGCAATGCAACGCGTGTTTTATATAACGCGCCAGCCGAAGGCAAATAGTCAATCAAATCAAATTTATCTTTATCGTAAACAAAAATCGTTGGAGCAGGAGTAACATTAAGTCCTTGCTGTTCAAACATCATGACTGAGCGAGGCATATGCAAGGCATTTGTGACAAGAAAGATTGAGTCAATCTCCTTTTCTTTCAAAATAGCAGCAGAATAAGTAGCATTTCCGGCTGTATTTAATGACTGTTCTTCCTTCCATTTAACTTCAACATTAAAGCTGTCATTTAATGTATCTGCCATTACAGCTGCTTCCGAATTAATTTTCGAGTTAGTTCTTCCTCCTGTAACTAAAACAGGTAATTGCGTTTGCTTGTGCAAAAATGCAGCATAATTGCTTCTTTGTAAGGTTGTATTTCCATCAATACTTTTACCATATTCTTTCGCTTGCGGATAACTGCCTCCGGAAAGTACGACAATAGCCTGTTCTTTATTAACACTGACAGGAGGGATAAGAGCAGGATACGTTTCCAGACTTATTAATAAAGCATTGGAAAAAACAGGAAGACAACAAAGTAAAAGTGAAAGCAATCCGAAGTATAAAAATAATTTTCGCTTTGTTATTAAACCTAAAGCTATAAAAATAAAATTAAACGTCGGAGGAAAAATAATTGCTTTAAAAATAGCAATTAAATATAAACTCATGATTAATAATAATTAACTAATCTCTTCACCATACGCTTGTAAATCAGCATGATAAGAAGAACGTACCATAGGTGCACTGGCGACATTAGAAAAGCCAAGGCTTTCGGCAAAGACTTTGATTTCTTCAAATTCATCCGGATGAACAAAACGTTCAACAGGCAAATGATATCGACTGGGTTGTAGGTATTGCCCTACCGTTAACATATCACAATCATATTTTCGTAAATCTTCTAATACCTGTTTCACTTCATCCAGTGACTCACCTAAACCAACCATAATACCGGACTTAGTCGGAACATCAGGGCATGCTTTTTTAAATTGTTTAATCAGATTTAAAGACTGCTCATAATCAGCAACAGGTCTTACTTTTAGATACAGCCTCGGGATAGATTCCAAGTTATGATTAAACACATCGGGTGGTGTTTGCTTTAATATATCCACCGCCTTTTCTATTTTATGCCTGAAGTCCGGCACTAATATCTCAACTTTCGTATTAGGCGAAGCATTACGAATTTCATTAATACAACTTACAAAGTGTTGCGCACCACCATCTTTAAGATCATCTCGATCAACTGATGTAATCACAACATACTTTAATTTCATTAACTCAACAGCATTGGCAAGGTTTTTGGGCTCATCAGAATCCAGCGCTAACGGTTTGCCATGGGCCACATCACAAAAAGGACAACGTCGTGTGCAGATATCACCCATGATCATGAAGGTTGCCGTGCCATGACCAAAACATTCACCTAAATTTGGGCAGGATGCTTCTTCACAAACTGTATGCAATTTATGCTCACGTATTACTTTCTTGAGATTTAATACTTTCTCATTCGTAGGTGCCTTCGCTTTAATCCATTCCGGCTTTTTAGGTAACTTACCTTCAACAGGAATGACTTTTATCGGAATTTTATTCGTCTTAAGCTTACCGCGTTTATCCTGATCAGGCTGTTTATGAGTGTTGTCTTGATACATATTATTTCTGTAATGTTATGCTACATCAGACAATTTATCACTTGCCTGATCCAGGTATTTTAAAAGGTATTTCGGAAACTGTTTTATCACATCCGAAACGGATATATTCTTTTTGTAATTAGTTAACTGTGTGCAAACCAAACCCTGGTAGCCACAAGGGTTAATACCCTCGAATGGTTTTAGATCCATATCGACATTCAAAGCCAAACCATGATAAGTACAACCTTTTCTAACCCGTACGCCTAACGCTGCTATTTTTTCCCCATCGACATATACGCCTGGCGCACCTGCCTTACGTTCTGACTTAATACCACAATTCCCAAGGTAGTCAATTACGGATGACTCAATTAATGAAACCAGTTTTTTGATTGCATAAGGTCGGCGCTTTAAATCAATTAATAAATAAGCAATTAACTGACCCGGGCCATGATAAGTCACCTGCCCTCCCCGATCTGTTTTCACAACAGGAATATTTTTAGTGTTCAAAAGATGCTTCGTCTTATCTGAAAGACCAAGCGTATAAACAGGCTTATGTTCAAGTAACCAGATTTCATCTTCCGTATCGCTATCACGCTTTTCATTAAACTCGCACATGGCTTGAAAAACAGACTCATAATCCTGCAAACCAAGTTCTTTAACTTGAAAACTCATAATGCCCACAGTACTTTTTCATGCTCTGTTAACTCAAGGTAAATATTATCCAGTTGCTGCTTACTTTCAGCCACTACATCAACAGTAATCGAAATGTACTTACCTCCCTGACTAGCACGGCTTTTTACCGCATTTTCTGTCAGGTCAGAAACATGTTTTCGGACTATGCCGACAACCAAAATATCGAAGCCGTCCTCAGCAATGCCCATTGCTTTTATGGGAAATTTGCAAGGAAGCTCGATAATCGTTTCTTCTTGATTTTCACTCATTTTGTTAAGTTATGACCTCTTTCACAAACAAAGACTATCATAATAGTAGTATGCAGGACGAACTAAAACAGCTTGCATATGATTATTCCAGAAGATATTGAGATATATAAACATTTTACTTATTAAGCATACCAAAAAGATTGACTTTACTTACAGGGGATAAGGCTATGGATATAAAAGAAAATGCAAAGAATGTTGATGTTTGGACGCGAGGGCTTTTTATCGTCATCTTTGCTGTCATATTTTATTTTCTTTTCGCGCTGATCTGGTTAGTTGTAATTTTCCAATTCATTATGAAGCTCATAACAAATGAGCTAAATGAGCAGTTACTAAGTTTTAGTGATTCATTGATAAAATACGTTTCTCAAATACTGTTCTATATCACATTTAAATCTGAAGAACGTCCGTTTCCATTTAGCCCATGGCCGCAAACAGAGCCTGAACAAAAGTCTATAACTAAAAAGAAAACAACAAAGAAAAAAACCAGTAAGAAACAGGAGCCTCAGGAATCTGACGATGAAAAATAATGTGACAGATTTCTCCGTTTAATAATGAGAATCTGGTAAACATGTGATAAGCGTAATAAAAACGGACTTCAACATTATTACCCGTAGCACTATTTTTTTATATTAAAGTCATACTTAACAACAATTTGAATTTTTTAGAATTTTTACGAAAGCAATAGCCTTTCCAAACAGGAAATAAAATGGCAGAAATTATTACTCCCGCATATTTGAAAAAGGTACCTATCTTTGCATCGCTGACAGATGCTGAATTAAAAGAGATCATTGACTCACCTGATAATAGCTATGAAGAATATGGAATGAAGCAAGGTATTATCCGTGAAGCAGAAATTGGTGATTGTATGTACATTATCCTGGAAGGGACGGTAGAAGTCTCAATAAAAGGCGGTGGTGGTGGACGAGAAATAGCAATAGCGACTTTACGTGAGGGTGATTTTTTTGGAGAACAATCACTGCTCCCCGGTAGCGAAGGCCGAAGAAACGCCAGCGTTCGTGCATTTCACCCCAGTAAAGTTTTCCGCATTGATAAAAAACATGTATTACTGAATATTAACGGTGTAGATGGCTCAGAAGACATCACTGA
>JBELBG010000089.1:0-6309 GCA_042095435.1 Thiotrichaceae bacterium
ATTTTCTTCTGTCCGCAATCAGCCTTCTTTGCAAACTGGCACGACGTTCATTATCAACAATACTGTCCTCAATCCTTCTGTTTTGTAATAACCTACGTCCGGTTTTTGGTTGATTGATTTTACGATGTAAGATGTAAGTCAAAATATGTCCTCTCTGAATAGCATAAATATTGTAACAACTGGCACTATTTTTCAAGCCCTAAAGTCTTTCGGTGATACCAGGCCAAAGCACTCTATTTTTTAGATAATTAAAATAAAAAATTATTAAATCCTCGATTTTATTAAGCTAGATCAAATAATTGGTTTTCAGACATTTACCAACGGTCGATAACCTAATGAGCTACTTTAATGGCATATTTTATTTCTGCATGGAGGCTAATTTAAACACTCTCAGGCGTTTGTTATGAGACAAAAGCTGTCCATCACGGGGAAAAATTACGATTATGCTGCGTCGCAACGTATTGCTCCCGCCACAGAGTCAAAGGCCGTATCACTTACGTAAATTAAGGTTATATAAAAATTAGCGGTTTTCCCAAAGAGGAACCGCTTGGTAAGGCACACAATATAGCCCGCCATCCGAATATGCCATCGGCGATGTACAAGAGTTTATGGAATACCATAAAACAGCTAAACCCTGGATGGGAATTGTTAAAAACCATTGTAGAAATGACGAGCATTATTGGGGCGATGCTTTTGTTAGCCGATGAACGCAAACGATGAAATCGTTGCTTATCAATCCGTCAGGGGCAAACCTTCATAAAAACACATTGATCCAGCAGAAAAATTTTACAAACAATTTGAGGAAAAGAATAATTCTTTATTCAGTAAAATAAAATACGGTTTTTCTGCATCATTTGTTAGAATGAACACATGCTAGAAAACACGAACTCCGGATTTACAAATACATGCGCTATTATTCTCTATAGCGTGTTGCTTACTGCTTGTAGCAACTCTCCGAAGATTATTTCAGCGACAGAAACTAAAGTTATCTTAAATGCCAAGCCTAAACCTGAAATTTTTCTGGATGCGTATGATTTAGCACAGAAAAAATGCTCAACAGATGAACGTATCGTATACCCTACATACATTACAGATGGCACGGATAATTTGAATAAAGTCGCATTTAACTGTTTCGATCCAAATGCAGAAGCGGAGGTCGTGGCTGAAGCAGAAGTTAACACGGAAGAACAAGCTGGGACTACTGTTGAAACTGAATCAGATATCGAAGCAATATCAGAAGATCCTTTGGAAGAGATACCTTTAGAAGAGACAGTGCAATAAGTATTAACTTACTATTGTCCTGAAGGTTAAGTTAATTCTAGGTTCAGTTACTTTCTTTGTTTTTGGCACGCAATGTAACCAGTAATGTTGTGTTTTAGCTTTCATAACGATAAGGCTTCCATTCTCTAAAATCGTAGAAAAAGTTTGTTTTGTCTTTTTATGTTTAAAAGAAAACTTTCTTTTTGCGCCTAAACTTAAAGAAGCAATCGCACCATTTTTTTTCAAATCATCTTCATTATCGCTGTGCCATGTCATGCCTTCACTACCATCATGATACAAATTAAGTAGACAGGAATTATAACTTTCTTCTGTTTGCTGTTCGATCATGGCTTTTAATTCTTTTAAGGATTGAGTCCAGGGCAATGCTTTTTTTGTTATGTTCGAATAAGTATATTCAAAGGCTTGATCACCATACCAGGCTACCTTACGTTTTGTAACAATGCGTTTGCCAAAAATAATAGCTGCATCATTTCCCCATTCAACTGTATTGAATAATGTTTTGAAATAATGATCAGCATCAGTTACAGATAGTAGCTGCCCATAATAATCAACAATACCATCTTGTTTAAGGATGTTTATCGGCAACGGTTCAATATTATCAAATAGATCCACGTTTAAAACTCTTAATAATATATTGGCATGACAAGAATGTAGCTTTAAGCTTTGTTGCAAGCTTACACTATATAAGTAGTATATAATTTATTACATAACAAGAAAATAATATCATGTATCTTAATGAAAGATATTGCATTGGATATTGCATAGAAATTAAAAGATGCGCACAGCATATAGGCTACGATTTTACATAACGCACGCGGTGTTGGTAAAACCATATAGCTCACCTTTCGCAGAAGAGCAGGTCAATCAGAAAAAGAAGTAGTGACTGTCATTGTCGATGAAAATAAAAAAGATGAGTTATTTCAATACATCTTTTTTAAAGCCGATATGAATCGATCCTATGGTGGCATTATGTACATGCACGCGTTACCGAAAAAAACGAATTTAAACTGCCTAAAGTACCGGAAGAAGACTAGTAATATAGCAGTCGATTCATTTTCTCCTGTCAGTAATATTATCGATATCTTTTTAATTCTGCGAAATGCTTCACACAAAAAGAAAGAAAAAAACATTTTACCTATCGTTAAACAGAAATTTAGAACTATAATAATTTTATGTTACAGAATATTTTTTCAAAACCCGTAGAACTCAATATTGGTGAAAAGGTTATCACATTTAAATCTATGGAAGATTTCGAGTTTGCTATGAAAGCTCGCTAAATGCTGCCACAAAGCAGAGTTACCGAAGCAATTAACGCAACAGCAAATGAATTAAACATGGAATCGAACACCATTGATATTGCCATTGAACAAGTCTCTGAATTAATCAAGCAGTCAATACAAAATGAAGTTACGCAAAAGCTGAAGCCCATAAATCCGGTAATCTTTTCTAATGATAATAACTGGCGTGATATTTTTTTCGCATTAAAAAAACATCGTTCTGCTGAATCCAGTCAATACAAACTCATCGCATTAAAAGCCTATTTGCAATACCTGAAAAATAGAAAAGAAACGATTCAGTCTATGAAAACACAACTTGAAAAAATAGATGAACAACATAGTAATGCTGAAGCTGTTCAATTCAGAACCGGCGAATTAGACATTGATGATAATTTCGACTCCGCAGTACTTGCTGAAGAACTTGGATTGAAAAGCATACCGACAGGTGAATATGTGTCTATTGATGTTGAAAAAGGTGATGAGGTTTCTCTGTTATTGGCAAATTACAAGTGTAAGCTAATTATTCGAGATGGGATTAAATTTATTGATAACAATAATGTAAGTCACCCAATAACAGTAGGCATGAATAAAGTAGGTAGAGGACGCGAATGTTCGGTTCGCTTCAATGATACTATACAACGTATTTCCAGACTTCATTTAATTATTATCAATCATGATAATAACAAACTAGAGTTATCCGATATTTCTACTTACGGCACTCACTACCTGAAAAAAACCGATTAATATTTACTATTCCTCTGCGCTAAACTATTAAGGGTAATCCAGCATTAAGTAGTTCAAACTGCTTTGATTTACAATCGTCTACTTTACTCAATAATATCAAAAATATTTATCGGCTGATCACCTGTTTTCAAGCTGCAATAAAACTTTATCTAGCTTTACATTTAATTGCTGCATATCTAAGTTTTCTTTCTCTTCTTCATCACTATCTTTCAAAGTTTGCATTGAATCGACAATAATTCCGATAAAAAGATTTAAAACTGCAAAGCTGGTAATAATGATAAAAGGCACAAAAAACAACCATGCCCATGGGTAATATTCCATTGTCGGTCTGACAATACCCATGGACCAGCTTTCCAGTGTCATTATCTGAAACAGTGTATAAGCTGATGCTCCAACAGAACCAAACCATTCTTGCATTTGTGGATCAGGATGTTGTCCAAACAACTTGGTTACCATGACTGCTGCCACGTAAAATAATAGCATCAATACACTAATGACAGATGCCATCCCGGGAATTGAATGGCCAATAGCAGCAATCACTTTGCGCATCTGCGGTACAACAGAAAGCAGCCGTAAAACTCTTAATATTCGTAACGCACGTAAAATAGCAAATGGTCCAATTGCCGGTATCCAGGCAATTGTGACAATAATAAAATCAAAGTTATTCCAGCCTGATTTGAAAAAGCTAAATCTGTAAGCATAGAACTTTAATAGTAATTCGATCGTAAAGATAACAAGGATTGCCTTGTCTATAACATGTAAAATATCCCCGTAATCAGCCATGAGGGCTTGATTCGTTTCCATACCAAGTGTTATCGCATTAATAACAATCAATGCCGTTATAAAATATACAAATGTATTACCCTCGACTAACAAGGCAATTCTCAATCGGTTATCAGATAGTTGATTTAGAGTTTTAGTATCTTCCATTTTTTTAAAAAATCAGTTGTTATTTAAAAAGTGTATTTTGCCACATAATTATTAAAAGTAATTGAACATAATAAAAAAGCAGATATATAAACATGCCTACTTTTTCTTATGGCTATAATCAATCTATTCACTACTATTAAATACCATTAATACGTGCAACAAGCTTATTGCTTCTACATCCATTGTTCTACATCCTACAAATAAAAAAGAACACGCTTTTATTCTTATTATTTTTTATTGTAATCCTGACCAAGAGAGAGATTTATAGAACAGAATCTGACATTTCACTATACCTTAAAAAAAACATAACTTAGTTTATATTTTGAATGGATAGATAAGGAAGCTATCCTTTTTCTCTGATTTAAATAAATTTTTGATCGGTACTAAGCTTGCTGTAGAGTAACTAAATTAGCATTTTCAGCCTAAGTTATTTTATAAACATTAATCTTTTATGCGTTTTTCTAAAAGAAAAAATAGCTATCATAATTAAATATTAAAATTAACTTCACCAGTCGATAACTCATGATAAGCACCGATTAAACCAATTTCTTTTTTATCCAGCATCTCCTTGATGACTGGGCTTTTTTCTACTATCTCTTCCATAACCCGTTTCACATTAACAATAGTCACTTTTTCAACAAACTCAGGATTATCGGTATTGCGTTCTTCTGTAATCGTGTTTTCATCATCAACAGCAGGCCTTATCTTTGACAATAATGACGTCAAATTACCCAGCTGCACATTGTTACAGGCGCCCTGTACAGCGCCACATTTACTGTGTCCCAAAACAACAATGATTTTAGAACCCGCAACCTTACATGCAAACTCCATACTGCCAAGAATGTCTTCATTAACAACATTACCTGCAATACGCACACTAAAGGCATCACCCAAACCCAAATCAAAAATTAATTCCACAGAGGTTCGTGAATCAATGCAACTTAAAATAACAGCAAAGGGATATTGTCCATTGGAAGTTTCTTGCGCCTGTTCGAGTAAATCACGATCCTCTTTTGAGTTATTAACAAATCGTTTATTACCTTCTTTTAACAGATCCAAGGCCATTTCCGGCGTTAACTGTTGTTGCATTTCTTCTGTAATCGTTTTCATCTCTTCTTCTTTTATTTATAACGTTAGCCTATTCTATCTCATTTTTTATAGGACAGAATACAGAAAGCCATCGTAAAAACATGCTTTGTTATTAATATTTCTTTGGTACAAACGTCTGCGTATGCATTGCCGAACGTTTATAGTTTTTTCCTTCTTTCAATGGCGGTATTTTTGGAATTTTAGGCTTCAAGTCCTTATAGGGAATCATACTTAATAGATGGGAAATACAATTTAATCTGGCGCGTTGCTTATCATCGGAAGGTACAACATACCAGGGTGCCTGTGGGATATCCGTATTAAAAAACATATCATCCTTACATTTGGAATACTCTATCCATCTTGATCGAGACTCCATATCCATCGGGCTCAGTTTCCAGAATTTATGGCGCTCTTGCGCGCGTGCTTTAAAACGTCGTTCCTGTTCAATATTACTAACTGAAAACCAGTATTTGATCAGAATAGCTCCGGAACGTACCAGAGAACACTCAAACTCCGGACAAAAACGCAAAAACTCCTTGTACTCATCATCCGTACAAAAACCCATCACCCTTTCAACACCTGCGCGGTTATACCAACTTCGATCAAATAATGTGATCTCACCGGCTGCAGGTAAATGTGCAATATAACGTTGAAAATACCATTGTGTTTTTTCTCGTTCCGTTGGTGCAGGCAAAGCTACAATATTACAAACACGAGGATTCATGTGTTGAATAATACGTTTGATAACACCGCCTTTACCCGCAGCATCACGACCTTCGAAAACAACTATAACCCTGAGACCTTTTTCCTGAACCCATTCCTGTAGTTTGACCAGCTCTACCTGTAGTCGAAACAATTCCTTCTCATAAAATTTTTTCGAAAGTTTTTCTTCTTTCTCACCACGCAACCTCGGATCATCTTCATGATAGGCATCGACTAAATTAATAATCTTTCCCCTGGGTTTGCTTGCAGTTTTCCTGACTGTCGT
>JBELBG010000090.1:0-6230 GCA_042095435.1 Thiotrichaceae bacterium
CGCAAAGAGCTGGAAAAAACATTAGGTTCAACGCAACGTTTAAAAACACTAGTTAAAAAAGAAATTCAGGCTGATGCAAAAGACTTTGGTGATGATAGAAAATCACCACTTAAAGAAGGCGCTGAAGCAAAAGCCATAGACGAAACCAGTTTGATACCAACAGAGCCCGTTACAATTGTACTTTCAGAAAAAGGTTGGGTCAGATCTGCAAAAGGTCATGAAGTTGATCCGGAGTCTTTAAATTATAAAAGCGGTGATGCGTTTAAGCAGTCTAGTCTTGGCCGGAGTAATCAATTAGCCGTATTTGTTGACTCAGGTGGGCGTTGTTATTCCTTGCCCGCACATTCATTACCTTCTGCTAGAAGTTTGGGTGAACCTGTTTCTGCACGTCTGACACCGCCTGATGGTGTGACTTTTGAAGGTGTTATGGCGGGCGATCCAGAATCAATTTATTTAGTGGGTTCTGATGCCGGTTATGGTTTCATGGTTAAACTCGAAGATGTTTACACCAAGAACCGCAATGGTAAATCGATTATATCGGTACCGAAAGGCGGTAAGGCATTAGCGCCAACTAAAGTCAGTGATCTTGAAAACGATTGGGTCGTTGCCGTGACGTCAATTGGTCGAATGCTAACGTTTCCAATAAGTGAATTAACTTTATTACCAAAAGGTAAAGGTTTAAAGATTATTCAAATACCACCGGCAAAATTTAAAACGCGAGAAGAATATGTTGTTGCCATGACAACAATGGGAGAAACAGATAGGTTAACAATTTATGCAGGTAAAAAGCATAAAACGATGAAGTCTGATGAACAGGAATATTATATTGGTGAACGCGGTCGAAGAGGGAATATGTTAACGCAGGGATATAGAAATGTGAGTCATATCAAGGCAGAACCGACAGAATAAATTATTATTTTAAGCAGTTTTATTGAATAGAAATTGAATAATTGCTAGTGTGAAAACAACATTAGCCTGAGTTACATACCTGCCATGAAAAATTTTTATACGAGTCAGTCTTTAAAGCTAGTAGTTTGCTCATTATTAATCTTTACGCTCTCTGCCTGTTCAGATAAAGAGGAACCACAGTCTTCCAGCACTAACGAAGCCAAGGTTAGTAAGCAAGCTGATAATGGTTCGGTTGATTGGGCAAAATTTGGTAATAATTATGAAAATCACCGATTCAGTCAGTTAAAACAAATAACGACAGAAAATGTCGGGCAGTTGGAACTTGCCTGGACGTATAAAACAGGAATAAAGAAAACCTTTCAAACCAGTCCTATCGTAATTGATGGTGTTATGTTCATCACCACGCCTTTGAATGATGTTGTTTCCCTTGATGCAGAAACGGGCCAGGAAATTTGGCGATATAAGCATGATCTACAAGGAGATAAATTTTGCTGTGGGCCTTCAAACCGTGGGCCTGCTGTTTCAGATGGAAAAGTTTTTACGGTGACAATAGATGCTCGTTTGATCGCTTTGGATCAAAAGACCGGTGAGAAACTGTGGGATGCACCTATCTCCGATCCTAATTCAGGTGTAGATGAAAAGTTAGAAGCTGTACTTGATATGAAAGAATTAAGTGGAGCTGTTAAAACAGGGGCTTCTGGTCATAGTGCCAGCCTTGCACCACAAGTTTTTGACGGGAAGGTATTTGTCGGTATCACCGGTGCTGGTTATGGTCTGCATATGGAAGTTGAACAAGATGGTAAACCTACTTTAGCTGTGGGTGGTTTAGCCGGTGGTGGTCATGGACTACGAGGATTTATGGTGGCTTATGATGTTAATACGGGTGAAGTTATTTGGCGTTGGTATAGTTCATCAGAAGAAGATTGGATGGGTGATTGGGTTGAAACAGCTTCGGGTGGAGAAAGTTTTAATCGCGATATAGAAAAAGAAAAAGCAAAATATGAAAAATTTAAAGATGCCTGGAAACAAGGTGGTGGTTCGATATGGACGACACCTGCACTAGATACGAAACTCGGCTTACTTTATTTTGGTACCGGTAACCCATCACCACAAATGGAAGATTCGACTCGACCTGGCGATAACCGAAACACGGTCAGTCTGGTCGCAGTCGATATGGATACAGGCAAACTTAGATGGGCCTATCAGCAAGTGCCTCATGACCGTTGGGGTTACGATGTTGCCAGCCCACCTGTGTTAATTGATTTTAAAAAAGATGGCAAAATTATTAAGGCAGTTTCTCAAGCAAGTAAAATGGGCTGGTTGTATGTACATGATAGGGCTACGGGCGAATTACTTTTACGTTCAGACGCATTTGTTCCTCAAGAAAATTTGTTTGCTCAACCAACAGAAGAGGGGGTTCGTATTGCACCTAGCACGTTTGGTGCAACAACATGGTCATCAGCGGCATATTACCCGGAATTAAACTCTATGTTTATTGCCGGTATTTACACGGCGGCTAAATTTTATTCGAAAAAATTAACCCCGGAACCTGGGAAACCCTGGGAGAGTTTTACTTTTTTTAAACCAACAACTGACCCGACCTGGGGCAATATTACTTCTGTTGATCTGACTACGGGGAAAATAAAGTGGGAAGTTAAAACAGAGCAACCAATGGTGGGCGGTGTATTGGCTACGGCTGGCGGACTTCTTTTCGCTGGTGAAGGGAATGGTAATTTTAATGCCTATGAAGCCGAAACGGGTAAGCAACTATGGCAATATAAAAGTAAATACGGTGTAAATGCACCTCCTATTACTTACAAACTGAATGGCATTCAATATATTGCCGTTGCTTCAGGAGGCAGTGGACTTTTTAAATATCCAATGGGTGATGAAGTATTAGTGTTTAAACTCAAATAATAAATTATTGTTTGAGCGATTAAACTTTTGGTTATGGTGATCTTGAAATTTAATACCTTACTTTTTCAAGCCGTTCTTTAGTTTCCTTACGTCGTCCTTCGTCAGCAACATCTCTTCCTGGGCGTGCTGGGGCATTAAGTGCTTTTAAATACATGGACTCCGCTTCTTTGTACTTCTTGAGCTTCTTCAGGAAGTCGCCATAGAAAAAATTAACATCTATATCAGCCGGATTCATTTCAATTGCCTTATCCAGGTTCTCTTTAGCTAAATCAAGATCACCAAAAGCAATAGGCCATTCTGGTACTAGAAAATACAATGCTCCAAGAAAGGTATAAGCGGCACTATTAGATGATGACGAATCAATAACAATCGATTGTTCCAGTGCGTCACGGGAATGTGTAACGGCCTTTAAAGCCCTTAGTGTGCCAATTGCGCCTGCGTAGGTTGAATAAATAATACCTTCCCAAAGATACGCATCTGCATTATCTGGTTGGTTTTCGCGTAAACGAGTCGCTTGTTCTGCTAATTTCTCCAAAGCTGGTTCATGTTTCTTTTTGTCTAGCGTGTATTTTATTTTCGCCCACTCCTGTTGCAGCTGTTTTATTTCATCATTTATTTCTGCATGGGCAGAAAGGCCTAAGAACATAAGTATCAAAGCTATAAAGAATTTACCGTGTAACAAGGCGTTCATTTATATTATTCCTGAAGAATTGACAGCGAAAATAGTGTTTAAAGTGAATATAATAACCAAAATAATGATTTATTACAGGAGTGAAGCATGACACAAATGTTCAGTGATGAAGAGTTAAAACAGTTTAAATCCGCTCAAAGCGATGCATTCCGTTCTCCGGTACCGACACAAATTATTTCCAATGGTGAATTCAACCCTTCTCCTCAGTCCAAACAACAAATCGAGGTTGAAAGTCGAATAAAACAACTGGCTGATGAGTTTGGGAAGAAACAAGGCCTTAATCGTCGGCAATTTTTGACCAGTGCATCGGGTATGGCGGCTGCTTTCTTAGCTATGAATGATGTTTTTGGACCACTATTTATGGTCAATAAAGCGGAAGCTGCTGAACCGGAACGTGCAATAGAACGTGTTAACTCTTTACATGATCAATTTATTTTCGATGACCAGACTCACTTTGTACATGACGATTTTAAACATGATGGAATATTAAATTTGCCTCGCTTTGCGGCTGATAATTGGCAAGCGGGTCTGTCAAAAGAACAATTAAGTTTGAGTGATTTAAAGTTTCAAAATTTTATCCGGCAGATCTTTTTAAACAGTGATACTAAAATTGCGTTATTGAGTGGCGCGCCTTTTGATGATCCCAGTTGGTGGTTGTTACCAAATGATCAGATTCGGGATGCGGTTTTAGCCGTCAATAAACTGGCCGGTACCCGGCGAATGTACGGTCATTTTGTTATCACCCCGACACAAGATGGCTGGATGGAGAAAGTAATTGAAGTTTTAGATAACGGACATACTGATTCATGGAAGGCTTATACAATTGGCGATCCATTAACAGCGTCAACAAAATACCCCTGGCGACTGGATGATGAAGAACTGATGTACCCCTTTTATGAAAGAGCAGTTAAAGCAGGGGTTGTTAATATGGCAATCCACAAAGGATTAATGCCTGCGGATTATGAACAAAGTTGGTCGAATGTTTGGCAGTATGCAACGGCCTGGGATATTGGTAAGGCCGCTAAAGATTGGCCAGATATGAACTTTATTATCTATCATGCCTGCCTGCGGCCGGCATTTGAATTACCAGATGAGGCATTAGCAGAATTTGAAGCCACAGGCGAAATTAAATGGGCCAGTGATTTGGCTCGCATCCCTGAAGAATACGGTGTTAATAATGTTTATGCTGATCTGGGCACCTGTTTTGCTAATTCAGCGACAGCCAATCCGCGTTTTGCAGCAGCTTTATTAGGCACATTGATAAAAGGATTAGGTGTTGATCATGTGGTTTGGGGAACAGATTCAGTCTGGTATGGTTCACCACAGTGGCAGATTGAAGCATTACGTCGTCTGGAAATTCCTGAAGACATGCAAAAGAAGCATGGCTTTGCGCCATTAGGTCCGGCAGATGGGGAAGTTAAAAATAAAATCTTTGGTTTGAATTCAGCAAAACTCTATAATCTCGAACCGGAAACGGCGTTGCAAGCCGTTAAAAATGATGGCCTGGCGCAGTTAAAACAAAAGTATACAGACATCGCCGAATTGCGTGATAACGCTAGCTACGGTTATATCACTTAATTTAAATACACTATTAGTTATTACTATAAAAACAATAACGATTTATTTGGTTCACAGAAGATGACTTTTTTTAAAAAATGCCGAGACTTTATTGCATTCCTTTTTAGACGAGCTGTATTTTGGTTCGGTTTTTACATTCGTCCACCCATTCATTGGTTTATCGGTTTATTTTCGACAGTCGGTAACCCACCTGTCTTTGACAAAGAAGTCTTTCATTGGACTAAATCCTTGGAAACAAATTTTGAAGCGATTCGCGCAGAAGCAATGAACATGCTTAAAGAACGAGACAAGATCCCACCATTAAGGGATGTTTCTCCGGATCATGATCGCATTGCTGTTGATGACAAATGGCAGTCATTATTTATCTGGGGTTACAGTTATAAATTTGAGCGCAATGCTGGTCTTTGTCCAGTAACTACACGCGAAGCCGAAAAAGTGCCCGGTTTAATCTCTGCTTTTTATTCTGTGCATGCGCCGGGTACACATTTGCCACGACATTATGGTCCAACCAAAGGTACGATTACTTGTCATTTGGGGCTCAAAGTCCCTGAGCAGAAAGGTTGTCGCATCTCGGTAGATGATAAAGAGTACGAATGGCATGAAGGCGAGTGCTTTGTCTTTGATGATACTTATTATCACGAAGTTTGGAATGATACAGATGAAGATCGCGTGATATTACTTATTCAATTTGAGCGTCCATTACGTCAGCCAGGCAAAGCAATAGCAGATGGTTTTATGTGGTTGATACGACGTAGTCCTTTTATCCAAACAACATTAGCTCGGGTCAAATATTGGGAAGAATTAATTACCGGTGGAGATAGTGATGTTAGGGATAAAGCAAATGGTTAGAAGTAGATATGTAGAATCATATCGGCACACGCTAAACTTCTAAATGACAGACAATAAAGCAATTATAATAATTAGTGATCTTGATGGTAGTTTACTTAACCATAATAATTACCAATTCGATGCAGCGTTACCTGCATTAAAATATATAGAAGATAATCAGATCCCTTTAATATTAAATAGCAGTAAAACTGCAGCAGAAATAAAACCCATCCGTACGTCTTTAAAAAACCACTATCCTTTCGTGGTAGAAAATGGTGCAAGTATTTTTTTCCCAACAAATACACAA
>JBELBG010000091.1:0-6125 GCA_042095435.1 Thiotrichaceae bacterium
TCCAGTGCTTCATTAGTAATTAAGTTAGCGGCAGCCTCATTGAAAGCAAACGGCATTAAAACAACGCCTTTTTGCATGCCTTCATCAGCTCGAGCAGTGGCTGAAACTATGCCTCTTCGGGATTCTACAACTAATACATCGCCCGATTTCAAACCATAAGAAGTAAGATCTTCAGGGTTAATAATAATACAGGGCCCTGGTTCAATTGCGTCCAGTACACGCGAATGACGAGTCATAGTTCCAGTATGCCAATGTTCAAGTTGTCTTCCTGTAATGAATACAACCGGATATTCGTCATTAGGGAGTTCAGCCGGTTCAATATACTCAGCAGGAACAAATCTGCCTAGACCATCGTCTGTGGGGAATACTCCGTCCTTAAATATGACCGGTTCACCCGGATCGCCAACATTAACAAGAGGGTAAGTGACGGAGTCTTCTTGTTCTAAACGTTCCCAAGTAATGCCAGCCATACTTGTTGTGGCTAGTCGAATTTCCTTAAAGACATCTTTAGCATGTTCGTAATTCCAGTTTAGTCCCATGCGATTTGCTATTTCCTGAATAATCCATAAATCCTGTTTGGCTTCACCTGGTGGCGTGATCGCCTGCCTACCCAGTTGCACTCTACGATCTGTATTAGTAAATGTACCGTCTTTTTCAGGAAATGCAGAGGCGGGCAAAATAACATCAGCATATCCTGCAGTTTCAGTAAAGAATATATCTTGTACGACAAGGTGTTGTAGTTTTGATAGGGCTTCTCTTGCACGATTTAAATTAGGATCAGACATGGCCGGGTTTTCACCCATAATATATAGACCATTTATTTCTCCATTATGTATAGAGTGAACCATTTCAACTGTTGTTTTACCAACATCAGGATTTAATGATGTACCCCATAGAGTTTCAAATTTCTTTCTAACGGTTTCATTGTTTACTGGTTGATAATCAGGATACACCATAGGGATAAGACCGACATCAGATGCGCCCTGAACATTGTTTTGACCACGCAAAGGGTGAAGTCCTGTGCTGGTTCTACCTATTTGACCGGTCATTAATGCAAGCGAAATTAAACAACGGGCATTATCAGTACCGTGTATATGTTGTGAAATACCCATGCCCCAGAATATTATGGCCGTTTCTGCTGTAGCATAAAGCCTTGCAATCTCTTTGATTGTTTCAGGTGGAATGCAGCATATTGGCGCGACTTTTTCTGGTGAATAATCTTTTACATTTTCTACGATGCCTTCAAACCCATCAGTATGTTCGTCTATAAAATTTTGGTTTTGTAGGTTTTCTTCAATGATAACGTGCATCATCGCATTCAACAGTAGTACGTCTGTTCCTGGGCGCAATTGTAAAAAGTGTGAAGCGTGTAGTGACATATCGGAACCATAAGGCTCAATCACGACTAATTCGCTACCACGTTGTGCTGCGTTTTTAATAAATGTTGCAGCAACCGGATGATTATCATTTGGACGCGAACCAATAACTATAATAACTTTGGCATAAGAACCATCAGCCACCTGATTTGAAACAGCACCTGAGCCAATTGTTTCTAACAAGGCCGCAACTGAAGATGCATGACAAAGTCGAGTACAATGATCAACGTTATTGGTACCAAAACCGGTTCTGACCAGCTTTTGAACTAAATAGGCTTCTTCGTTACTACCTTTTGCACATCCAAGGCCGGCCAGTGCTTGCGGACCTTTTTCATTTTTAATTTTATTTAAACCACCTGCTGCTAACTCCAAAGCTTCTTCCCAACTGGCTTCGCGGAAAAATTTGTGCATTTCCAATGGGTCAATTAATGCCGATGTTTTTTCTACGCCTTCACGACGAATTAAAGGTTTTGTTAATCGATCAGGATGATGAATATAATCAAAACCATATCGTCCTTTAACACATAAGCGACCTTTATTAGCTGGGCCATCACGACCTTCAACATACTGGATGTGGTTATTTTTTATACTAAAACTTAATAAACAGCCTACGCCACAGTATGGACATGCAGAATCGACCACTTTATCGGGCTTAATTAAACCAACATTTTTTGCTGGCATAAGTGCGCCAGTAGGGCAGGCTTGTACGCATTCACCACAGGCTACACAAGTGCTTTCACCCATCGGTTCATTCATGTCAAAAGTTATTTCTGAATGCTTGCCTCTAAAAGCATAGCCAATGACATCGTTTACTTGCTCTTCACGACAAGCTCTAACACAACGTGTGCATTGAATACAGGCGTCAAGATTTACTGCGATTGCAGGATGAGAAAGGTCTGGCTTTGGTCTATCTGTTGCGGTTTCAAAACGAGGGTTAAAAACATTGATATTTTCCGCCCAATAATCCAGTTCTGAATTTAATTTATAAGGAGACTTACCTTGTTGAGGCATGTCTGAGATCAAAAGTTCTAAAACTATTTTTTGAGAACTTTGAGCTCTTTCACTATCGCTCTTTACTTCCATTCCTTCTGTAGGTTTGCGACAACAAGAAGGGGCTAATACGCGTTCACCATCGATCTCAACCATGCACGCACGACAATTACCATCAGGGCGATACCCTTCTTTATAACAAAGATGTGGAATTTCTACGTCATTTCGTTTTGCCGTTTGAAGAATTGTTTCTTCACCATAGGCTTCAACATCTTTACCATTTAATTTAAAGTTTGTTGCTTTTTCATTCATTAGCTTTGGATTCGCAGCCATTATTCAAATTCCTTAGGGAAATATTTCATTGCACAACGTAAAGGATTAGGTGCAGCCTGACCCAAACCACAAATAGAAGCATCAACCATGGCAGAAGAAAGCTCTTCTAATAAAGGTTGATCCCATTCTTCTTTTTCCATTAGTTTAACTGCTTTTGATGTGCCAACACGGCAGGGCGTGCATTGGCCACAGGATTCATCTTCAAAAAAACGCATGGAGTTTAATGCCATTGTTTTCGCACTATCTTTATCAGATAAAACAACTATTGCGGCTGAACCAATAAAACAACCGTGTTTTTGTAAAGTATCAAAGTCTAATGGTTCATCGCCTAATGAGGCAGGTAAAATTCCGCCTGAAGCTCCCCCAGGAAAATAACCGTAGAATTCGTGCCCACTTATCATACCATCACAATATTCATCAATTAATTCACGTATGCTAATACCTGCAGGTGCAAGATGAACGCCTGGTTTATTTACGCGACCGCTAACAGAGAATGAACGGAGACCTTTTCTATCGCGTCGACCGTTAGATGCAAACCAATCAGCGCCTTTTTCTATAATGTCTCTTATCCAGTGCATACTCTCCATATTTTGCTCAAGTGTAGGATGACCAAATAATCCTACTTCTGCTAGATAAGGTGGTCGTAGGCGAGGCATGCCGCGTTTACCTTCAATTGATTCAATCATGGCTGACTCTTCACCACAGATATAGGCTCCTGCACCACGACGCAGATGAATCTCCGGTAATTCACAAGGCGGATTGCTCTTAAGTGCTTTCAGTTCTTTTTCTAGCATCATTCGACAACCGGCATATTCATCGCGTAGATAGATATAAATATCTTTGGCTTTTATTGCCCAATGTGCAATTAAAGTTCCTTCAATAAAACGATGAGGATCGGCTTCCAGATCATATCGATCTTTGAATGTGCCGGGTTCTCCTTCATCAATATTTATTGCTATCATCCTAGGCTCTTTTTGCTGACTTAATATTTGCCATTTGCGGCCAATAGGAAAGCCTGCTCCACCTAAACCACGAATGCTTGAGTCTTCCAAAGTTTTGATTATGTCTTCAGCCTGATATTTACCATTGAAACAATCAACAAGTGTTTTATATCCGCTTTGTTCTTTATAAGCGTTGTAATCAATATAGTTTTCAGGAAGTGAATCAGTTATTTTTTTATTTTCTATAGCCGCTATAACCGATTCTTTATTTGCTTTTTCGATAGGGTTAGTGCCCAACACTGCAACAGGCGCTGCTGCACAACGACCAACACAAGGAACAGGCTGGATTCGAACTTTTTTCTTGTCTATTTCTGGACCCAACTCTTCAGTGAGTTTTTTCGCACCAAACATTTCGCAACTTACTGACTCACAAACGCGCAATGTTATAGACGGTGGCGGAGCTTCACCTTCTTTCGTAATATCAAAGTGATGATAAAACGTGGCTGTCTCATAAACTTCTGCCATTGGTAAGTTCATTTCCTTAGCAAGTGCAAGAATATGTCTGTTGGAAATATGATGATACTTATCCTGTATTTTATGCAGGTGCTCTATCAACATATCACGAGTTTTTGCTTCGTCACCTATCAGTTCTTGCACTTGTAATAGTGCATGTTGATCCATGACCCTGCCAAGTATTCGGCCTTTCTTACCACGAGTACGTTTCATTGCTTATCTTTTATTCATAGTTTGTAAAATTAATATTTCACCTTTGCCATTTCTTGCTATATCGCCTGCAAAGCGATGGGCTTCAGGTCCGTACTTACTAAAAAACTGAAAACAATCATCTATTTTTGACAATTGTGTAAAAAGTAAGCGTAAAAACTGCATTTTAAGGTTACCACAACTTTTAAATGTCGAAGAGATATGCGCGGGTTTTTTAGCGAGTATGACTGTTCCTCGTCGCATACCTTCACCGGGGTTTTTTCCTACTTTATCCAAAGCAATAATGGTTCCGGCATGGATTCGACTCCCACAAAAGTCCCCTGATTTCCCTTGAATAACAATAATGCCGCGTCGCATACGATCGCCAACTCGATCACCAGCATTACCAGTAATATTAATTAAGCCATTAGTCATACCGAATGCATTGCCGGGCAAACCTCCACCTGCATAATCAAGCACATTACCATTTACGTTAATGCGGCCGCCGGACATTCCATTACCAACCCAGGAGCCAGCATTGCCGTGCACTGTGATTTCACCACTGTTTTTCATCGACTGTCCCAGAAAGTCACCAACATCACCCTTTACTGTAATTTTGCCTGTGCTCATTTCTTTGCCAATACATATAAGTTGGTTATGACTTTTATTAATGACAATATTACTTTTATCACGTCCTTTCACAGCAAATAATGATTCTACTTTTACTGTTTTCTTACCATAGCCCAACTTTAATTTTTTGATACTGTCGAGTGTTAAATCCTGCAACTTGTCTGGTGTAATAGGAGACATGTCCAGCGTGAATTTAGGCTGAGACTTTAATGTTAATGTTAATGCACTCATTTCAATAGCTTCCTTAAATGAAATAAATGAGGTCCCAGATTACCACCGTAGTTGCCGGCACTGATGCTGCAGATACCCTTAACTGCACCAAATGAGCAGACTGCTTTAATACCGATGCGCATTGCTTCATTAATTGATTCTTCAGATAAACCATCAATAACAATTTCCAGCACAGAACCAACTTCATCACTTAATGCCGAATTAACCTGGCCTTTTAGAGTAGGACAGTAAGCTTCATTTGTTGACGCTGTTAGGTAGCTATATTTCGAACCCACTTTTGAACCGGAGCCTACCACACCACCAGGAAAAGCGGTGATGACCCCCGGGAGTTTTTGAATTTCATCGACTGCTTTTTCGCATGCGGCCAGCCCCTGACGTGCTGTTTTCGCAAAAACAAGAAAATTACCGCCACCAATAGCTTTAGTTACGCCTGATGTTTCTTCACAGATAAATTCGCCATGCATTACAGGAATTCTCCAAAAACGTTTGTTACCTATTGTCTTTGAAATCTGATAACCATCTCCAAAAAAACGTAAACTTTTTCCCATTGATACTTTTTGAGTCGCATCATCTATTCCAGAAAAACAAGCTGTTGTTGCTGTAGTCATAACGGATTGTCCCACGCGTGTCGGAACATGTTTTTCCAGTTCTTTAAGCGACATGGCGAATATCATGACCGAAATACCTGGGCGCCCATCAGGTGTTTCTGCTGGAGTCAGTTCCCGTTCTATATCTGCCTCAATACCACAAGCAATAACAGAGGAGGCAAAGCCGCGAATTGCGTTCGCTGCTTGGTAGGCCCACTTTAATGTCATAGCCGTTATGATTATGCGAGTTGCTTTCATAGGGAAAGCCTCCGCAAACGTATCTACAATTTCTACACCATTAATTTTCATGACTTTATTTTACATGCAAGGTTGAA
>JBELBG010000092.1:0-6098 GCA_042095435.1 Thiotrichaceae bacterium
ACGGGATAACCGCTGAAAGCATCTAAGCGGGAAGCCCCCCTCAAGATGAGATCTCCCTGGGACTTTAAGTCCCCTGAAGGGCCCTTGAAGACTACAAGGTTGATAGGCTGGATGTGGAAGCGCAGTAATGCGTGAAGCTAACCAGTACTAATTGCCCGTGAGGCTTGACCATATAATGCTCAAGCAGTTTGTGACGCACTTAAAAGTGTATACTGTAATCAGTTTTCCAAACGTGAGTTTGTTGTTAGATAACAGCAAACTCCAACAGTTTGCCTGGCGGCAATAGCGAGCGTGAACCACCCGATCCCATTTCGAACTCGGAAGTGAAACCGCTTAGCGCCGATGATAGTGTGGGAGTTCCCATGTGAAAGTAGGTCACTGCCAGGCTCTTAAATAAATAATCCCCAGCTCTATGAGTTGGGGATTTTTTTTATTAAAGTTTTGCTTAGTTAGCTACTAGAGCACAATAACAAATCTGCCAGCGATTTATCCTATATAGACGCCAGTTGTAATTTAGACATTAGAAACTATTCGAAAAAACTAAGCACACATGCTTGAAATTATGTTCATAGACTCCCAACTCATTAACTTATCAGCAAGTTCTTTGGTATCTTTAGCTAGCTCGGTTAAATCCACATCAGACTCATCAGGAAACAATATTTTTCCCATTTGATTGTCAGGAATTGTCACGTTGTTCAATTTCGACCAAATTGTTAAGTCTAGGTAGGGCAACACGCAGAGTTTTGTCCAACATTCGAAATCGCTATTGGTATATTTTTCGTCCATGCCAATTTTCTGTCTTTCAGAATCCAACCATTCTTCAAATTCTTCTAAAACTTTCTTTCTATTAGCAAATATATCAACGTATATAAGACACTCTGGTAAATTGAAATGTTCATGTAATGGGATATCTAGCAATGAATCTGAAATTTTTGCTTCATCATTTTCTATATTTAGCTGTTTCAACTCTAAGTTGTCACGAAAAGTAAATGGGTTGATAAGGCTTTTCTTTATTTCAGATTGAGTGTTTTCTTCCATGTCAGGAAAAATGCCTTTGTATTTCAGATTATCTAAATGACCTTCTGCTTGAGAATGAGGAATTCTCAACATTGTCTTGAGCACTAATTCATCATCTGTCGTTGACTCAATGTGGCTAAGACTATCATAGCTTTGGAATATACTATGCCTTGCGGTTAACTGAGTTAACCACCCTCTAGCATCCAAGCTTGATGCAGCTTTATAGTCATTTAAATTAAACCAGCTGGGCAAATTAGGGAAACCTACTAATGTCATCGCATGCACCTTTTAGCGACCTTCAATAAATTACCAAGCCAAGTCGGTGAAGGTTTTTCCGACCTTTCGGAGCTAACCTAGGCTAGGAATAATAAGAATATGATTTAAACAAATATGATACGTAATACCAAGGAAAAATTAAATTCCTAATGTACCTGAAATTAAAACTATGATTGTAGCGTGAAGTAAAACTTAGTAATCAGCGTGACTAGATCGATAATAATAGATTAACCACCTTCAATAGCCGGTATGACATCGAGTACGTCGGTTTCGTTTACCTTATTAGAAAAATGACTTTCTTTGATGAGCATGTTGTTATGAAATAGCAATATCTGTGGGTTTACGTTATCGCCAAGCCAAAGTTTGGTTTTTAATTCAGGGATAGAGTCTTTGATTTTATGTAGGCACTCACCGACAGTATGTCCTTTTAGCACATATTCTAGTTGTTGTTCAGTATCATTATGAATCAATGAAGGTGAAAGACGCAGTGTCAGTCGCAAAATTCGTCTACCTCCTTGTCAAAATGTTCAAATACTCGTTGTTTAAGTTCTGTCAAATATTCTAGGTTAATAAAATTTTCGGTTCTGACATGTTTATTCGGGTTTTTGTAAACCTGTGCTGGTAAAACATAGTCGCTGTCAGCGAAACCCTGCTTACGTTCAAGCCATAAACCGCGAATAAATGCATTGCGTACTGCTTCTCTTATTTCTATTTCTGATGTTTTTATACCAGTTAACAATTCAATCGCGGATATGAGTCTTTCGTTATCAAGGTTAGCAAATTTGCAGATACCCGTTAGATCATCTCGCACCATATACAGGCCTTTATTAATAATGACATTTACCCAATAGTCCATGGAAGTGTCGCCATCGGCAGCAAGTAAACCATAGGTTTGCATGCTCATATGTCCACCAGTAATGGCCCAAATATAACCGGGGTTTGTTTCTGGGAGGTAAGAGGGCAGTTCCAAGCCTTTTACATGCATTGCATAATCCGTTTGTTGTAATGACTCTGATAAACGCTTACTACCTTGGCCGATTAGTTTGCACTCACCTTTACCGGTTGTGATGATGAGTTCACGAATTTTTTCATACTCACCAAAAACAGCACCATTAAGAATAGTTGAATCAGGATTACGTTGATTGTAATCCAGCACATAGGAGATACTGACGCCTAATGAGATTGAATCCATGCCAAACTTGTCAGCCAAACTGACAAATTCAGCAGCTTTACCGGCATCGTGAATACCTATGTTTGTTGATAATAAGTTCAGCGGTTCATAATCAAATTTCGCCAGAAACTTGCCACGTGATCCATCAGCTTCTTTTTCATGAATATTTTTATGGCAAGCTATTGCACAACGAAAACAGTTTTCAGCTTTAACAGCAAAGCTTTGTTCGACGCGTTCACGTAATAATTTATCAGCATTATGGTTTTCAGGTGGTCGAAAATTATTTTCTGGTACGATGTTAAGTTTCGCTAAAGGTTCATAGTTTGACCATGTGCCACCTAAGCCACCTTTCTTTACTTCGCGATATTTACGTGAACCAGGGCCTGTTGGTATAAATTTATTGAGCTCTTTTATCTCATCACTTAGTTTGAATTTTTCATCGCGCGAATCAGCAATAATACCCAGTATATTTTTATAACCCATGATTGAGCCTATGCCACCACGACCAGCCCAACGGCATTTATCATCGCCTGATTTCATAAGGTTTTCTGTGCTACAACCTACAGCAGCGTAATAGCAGTTTTCGTAGTTTTCCCCGGCTTCACCGATAACAGCAAAATGACAATCATCAAACTTCTCACGCAATGTCATGATTTTTTCATGACTGCTCATGCCTAGATATTCTTTTGCTGGAATTAATGAAACTTGTGGACCGTTATTTGTTTGTTTAACGTGTAATAAAACAGGTTCAGTAGAACGGCCTTCGAAAATAATTTCATCAATCCCTGTCCAGCGGAGCTTTGTACCGAACTTGCCGCTGGCCGCAGACCACATTGCCCCAGGTAAGCCTTCATTAGAAACTTTAAGTGGGCTATAGCTTGAGAAGTAAGTTCTTAAACCTGTCATGATAGCTGTGCCGGTTAATAAACCGGTTGAAACAATTAGGGGATTCTCTTCACTATAAGCTTTTTCAACGTGTCGTTTGGCAAGTATTTGATAAGATCGACCAAAGCCACCCAAAACATCTTCCATGTTTTTACAGTTTATGGTTTTGATCTGAATGTCTGTGCTATTGAGATTAACGAGACATTGTTGATAGCTAATAGACTCAGCGTCTACGCCATGATTTTTTAAAATATCCATGGATATCTTCCTTTGTTATACAACTCAAAAACACGATTTACAATCAGGTATAATTGAGCCGGTTAGCCAGAAAATTATTAAGAATTACACTTCTAAAACTACACTAAATTATTGCGACGCATCATATATCAAGTATTAATGGATTCAAAATAATAATTTGTAATATGTTAATTACATTAATGTTTTAAAAATTCAGCGTGTATTGATGAAGCATCACACTAAAAAATAGTGAGTATGATGGAAGAAACGGTGTGCTTTGAATGCGGTTAGTAAATGACCAGTTGCCTGACTAACTCGGTATGAGCCAAGACTTCTGTTATTTCGGCGGTAATAGATTCCTTTGTTACTTTGCTTAGTGACGGATCATCTCTTGTTAAAACAATGACAGTCGCTGGGTGTACAAATAGATCTTTTGTGTGATAACACTCTGCCGGTGCTTTGGGTAAGGCGCCATCATGGTGGAAATCTTTCTCTATGCTGTCATGAGAGATGGTTTGCAATTGCTCTTTTAATACTAGTGTCTTTTCCAAGTATTCTCTACATTGTGGTAGGCGAAACTGCGCACTGCTGATGACCTCTTCTGATAAGTTTAATAGCTTTGAGGCTTGTAATTGAGTACTTTCTGATGACGCATGTTTACTATCGAGATCCGAGATTAATTTTTTAGACGCTATTTCATATTGAGCTAATAAACCTGCCGCTTCAGATAAGCGCTTTTTATCATCTTCGCTTTTTGCCTCAACTCGTTCAATATTGCTTATTTCATCTTTTGACATTGTTCCGCTTGCGAATAAAACAGGTTGTTGAAGGTATAATAGAGACAACAGCGTAGATAGTATTAATAGGTTATTTCGTTTAATTGTAATTGCGTTCATTAAATAGCGTTCCAAATTCATATTTTGCTAATGATAAGCATTCTCATTAACAAAAGAAAGTGATAATTTTATTTTTGTATAAGCGGCAGTATTGATTCTAAAGAAGTCTTAGCTGGGAATTTTCTTATGCAGATGAGGCATAGATGAACTATCACCGGCTTTCATATAGCGTTTTTCACCACCTGTCGCGGTAACATTCTCGTAGACACCATCATCTCGCTTTACTAATTTGGTAAAACCATGTTCTTTCAGTTTCGAATTACCTGTAGGAAAGCCGATAGAGACGGGGCTTAATTTAAGCCTGACTGGTGCGAGTGGGTCGGTCTCACCGAGCGGTGTCTGTGATACGAAACAGACTTCGCCCCATGTTTTAAGTTTGCTATTAATGTCATGACTGACCTCAACAGTTATATCATTATCTTCGCAGTAGTAGTCGTACTTTGGCATGCGCTTTTCAAGAGTTTTTATGGTAAAAAATGTAAATTATAAAGAAAAATCATTCCCATTCCAGCTCTGTAAACGCTTTTGAAATATTGCCGGTATGTTGATAGTCATGTAATAACCAGTTTGATTTATTTTCTTTGTCTATGCTTTCCATCGCATCATTCATAAATTGACCTTCTGCTACGGCCTTACGGGTATCTTTTAGCAAGCGATGTAAATATTCATGCTGCTGTTGCAGGGCTTGTTCTACTGAATCAGCAATAGAACCATGACCAGGCACTACCTTCCGGGCATCAAGTGTCATTAATTCATCCATTACTTTTACCCAGCCTTTGAGACTACCGGTTAAAGAAGGGATACGTTGGCGAAAAATTAAATCCCCCGCCCATAATGTTCTGGTTTTATTATCAATAACAATTAAATCAGTATGACTATGTGAGACGATGTAGGGAATTAAGGTTAAATCGCGACCGCCTAAATCGAGCTTCGTCTTTTTTTCTATTAATATTTCTGGCCCAATGATTGATGCTTCGTTAGGTGTTTGGCCTAAATCATTTTTAAAATTTTCCAGAAAAAAACTTCTATTTTGTTCTATATTATCTGCAAGTTGATGATGTCCGACAAACTTTGTTTTATCAGAAACAAAAACTTTATTTCCTAAAATATGATCAAAATGAACATGAGTATTAATGACATAGCAAACAGGTTTATCTGTGTTTGCTTGAATGCTTTTTAATAATTGATTACCAATAGTAATCGAACCACCTGTATCAATAACAGCGACACAAGATTCGCCAACAATAAATCCGATATTGGCAATATCGTCATGTTGCCTATCTTCCAGAGTGACATGAACACCTGTGTGTACCAAATTACCTTGCGCGATTTCAGTTAAGTTAAATACTGTACTATTTTCTGAACTAAAAACCGTCGAAGTAAAAATAGTCAAAGCAAAACAAAAAGTTAATGCTGGAAGCTTCAAGGGATACGTAGCCTTATATGCGAAGGGTTACGAAGGCCACCGCTTATCTGCCAAAGTCGGTAAAGACTGGGTAATTGTGGATGCGCTAGAAAGTGATTTCGAGCGAATCGTGGAGTACACGGGTGTGGGTTACAAGATTCTTGTCAGAATGTATGTGGACAGCGAGTGGATAAAGACCGTCCCACTCACT
>JBELBG010000093.1:0-6087 GCA_042095435.1 Thiotrichaceae bacterium
TCCGATCTCAAACTCCGGGATTTCTTTATCTAGATTGATGATCACTTGAGATGCTTCAGGAAAACTGTTTCCAAAACCTATGGTAACAGGTGTTTCTTCACTCATTGAACCACCGTATATTTCATGCGGAATAAAACTGATATCACGAAATGTCCAGAGTAAGTCATCCATGTTTCTCGCATTTTCTTCCGACTGCGTATGTATGTGCACGCGGTTACCTGCGGACCATGCTTTTTTTGCCATTGTACAAGCGAAACGAACTGTACCAGAACCTTCAGGCAAGATATAAAAGTCAACACGTGACATGAAAACTATTATCCGGCTTACTTAATCTGATTAAAAATATACTGCGTTAGTAAGGAAACAGGACGCCCTGTTGCGCCTTTGTTGGCCCCGGATAACCAGGCAGTCCCAGCAATATCAAGATGTGCCCAATGATACTTTTCAGCAAAACGCGATAGGAAACAGGCAGCAGTAACCGTGCCGGCTTCACGTCCGCCTATATTCGCCATATCAGCAAACGGACTGTTTAACTGTTGTTGATATTCATCCCATAATGGTAATTGCCATGCACGGTCACCTGATTCTTCACCTGCATTAAGTAAATCTCTGGCTAAAGGGTTATGGTTACTCAGTAATCCTGTCGCATGTTTACCCAAAGCAATAACACAGGCACCAGTTAATGTGGCTATATCAATAACCACCGCAGGATTAAAGCGCTCACTATAAGTAATCGCATCGCAAAGTATTAAGCGACCTTCGGCATCTGTATTTAAAACTTCAATTGTCTTACCGGACATACTGGTAAAAATATCGCCAGGGTTTGTTGCTGTACTGCTCGGCATATTTTCAACAGCCGGAACGACGCCAACAACATTTACAGGCAAACCGGCTTCCGCTACAGCAGAAACTGTTCCGAAAACAGAAGCGGCACCACACATATCGTATTTCATTTCATCCATTGCCGGTGACGGTTTGATCGATATACCACCGGTATCAAAGGTGACACCTTTACCGACAAGTACGATAGGTTTTTGTGATTTTTTTGTGCCTTTGTATTCCATTGTAATCAGCTTCGCTGGTCTGGCTGAACCCTGAGAAACTGAAAGCAATGAACCCATTCCTAGCTTTTTCATGTCCGCTTCTTCGAGTACTGTCGTCGTGATTAAGCGGTGCGTTTTGGCTAGTTCATTTGCTTGTCTGGCTAAATAGGTAGGTGTACAGACATTAGAAGGCCTGTTAGCAAGATCACGGGTCAATTTAATTCCGTTTGCAACCGCGCGACCTTCATTCATTGCTTTTTCGCTTTTTGGTAATTCTTTGCGCGTTGGAACTGTGAATGTAATTTTGCGTAAAGGACGTCTGTTTTTCTTTTTATTGGTTTTTAATTCATTAAATTCATACAAACTATGTTCAGCAACCTGTACAGCTTGTCGGATTTTCCATGTGTGATCGCGTCCTTTGATGGTTAATTCAGTCAGGTAGTTTACGCATTCCAGTGAACCAGTGCTGTTTAGCGCTTTGATACTGTTTTCAATAATTTTGCGATAAGTGCGGTCGTTTATTTCTCTTTCTTTGCCGCAACCAATAAGTAAAACGCGATCTGCAATCATGCCTGGGACATTATGTAAAAGCAGGTATTGGCCTCTATTCCCTTCCATATCACCCCGTCGGATCAAATTAGATAAGTGTTTATCACTGGCATCATCGATGGCTTTAGCCGCGTCAGAAAGCCGTCTAGATTCAAACACACCGACGATGACACAGCCGGTTCGTTGTTTTTCAGGGTTGCCACTTTTTATATTGAAATCCATAACTACTCCAAAATGATTATCATGCTTGGTAAATATTTGTTATTTAATGAATTAAAAACGTACGATATTATTCAGCGTGGACACGCTAAGCGTGTCATAATCGCATAGATTTTTGCTAAAAACAGGGAAAAATGATTAAAACCGTACTTTTTGACAAGTTTATTCATTTATCTTCGAGTAAGCAAAGCTGTATTTCAATTAAAGGTACTTTTTTTTGATTATTCAACGTTATATCTATAAGGAATTATTGCAAAAACTCCTGTGGATACTGAGTTTACTGATATTGGTCATTGCCAGTAATAAGTTTGTTGGTTTCCTGGCAGATGCAGCGGAAGGAAGTTTGCCTGCAGATATGGTTTTCTTAATGCTCGGTTTCAAGATGTTGGCAACCTTACCGAAAATTTTACCGGTATCCATTCTTATCGCCATGTTGCTTGCTTTTTCACGCATGGCGACTGATAGAGAACTCGTTATTTTAGCCGCATCAGGCATCAGCACTGTGTTTCAAATTAAAGTCGTGGCACGTTTTGCACTCGTTTTTTGCCTTATTGTTTCAGTTGTTACCCTGTATTTTGCGCCGTGGGCAGAACGGAATATTCACGACTTAAAGGAAAGAGCAAAGCAAGAGTCAGATATTTCCGGTATTAAAGCCGGTCAGTTTAAGGAATTCAGTCAGGGTGATCGCGTTGTTTATGTGCAAAACCCTTCTCCGGAAAAAGGTTCAATGGAAGAAGTTTTTTTACAGGTCAGGCAGGATGGAAAGCTAGGTGTCTTAGCTTCTGATAGTGCACGCTTTAAAGTTGATCCTAAGTCAGGCAATAAATACGCTGTGTTTAGTGATGGTCGTCGTTATGTAGGTGAACCAGGCTTACTTGATTATCAAATTACAGAATACGAAACGTATGCAATCCAGACAGAGAGTGCCTCAGCCAGATCAACAACAGGCAAGCTCTCGTCTTTGCCGACAACAGAAATTATTGTGTCAGATAACAAAAAGCATCAGGCAGAGTTTCAATGGAGAGTTTCTTTAATCTTATCTTGTTTACTGTTATCGATATTGGCTGTTTTATTGATGCAATCGCATGCTAACGAACGTCGTTATACACCTTTTGTTATTGGCATCTCAGTTTATCTTATTTACAGTAATTTACTTGGTATTGCACAGACATTATTAAAGCGCGATGTGATTCCAACATTTATTGGCTTATGGTGGGTTCATTTAATATTAATAGGTGTATTGTTTTTGCTTTTTTACATGCCGCAACTCCGACAGATGATGAACGATGACGATGAACATCAGCTTATTCTTGCTGATGATGTCGAGGATCGGTAAGGATATAAGATGATACTGGATCGTTATATTGGTAAAAGTATTTTGCTTATCAGTTTATTGGCATTATTTTGCCTTGTTGCCATCTTTTCTTTCTTCACTTTGGTCGATCAACTTGATGATACGGGCGTAGGTAATTACGGAGTCATGGAAGCGATACAGTATGTATTGCTAACTGTTCCGCGATTAAGTTACGAATTATTTCCCATCGCTACGGTGATAGGCAGTATGGCTGCGATAGGAATGTTGGCAAATACCAGTGAACTTGCTGTTATAAGAACTTCGGGTGTTTCAAGGTTACAGCTTGCTTATTCCTTAATGAAGACAGGGATAATTTTTATTGTTGTTAGTGTATTAATCGGAGAAGTTATAGCGCCAGTTAGTGAACAAGCCGCACAACAGAAACGTTCTGTTGCCCTAACAAAACAAATTTCGCTAAAAACAAAAAACGGTTTCTGGTCGCGTGATGGTAATAGTTACATCAACATCAGAAAAATTTTACCAGGTGATAGGGTTGAGCAAATTTATATTTATGAATTTGATGAAGATAATCAACTGCAATCCAGCATCAGTGCGAAACATGCCGAGTATCATGAAGATCGATGGATATTGCGTGATATTCAAAAAACAGAAATATCTGATCAGCAAGTCACATCAGCATATTATGATACAGCAGAGTGGGAAGCGTTATTAAACCCTGAAGTAATTGAAATGGTAACGATTAAGCCACGTTATTTATCTGTGTACGGGTTAGTCAATTACATTAAATATCTGAATGCAAACAATCAAAGTAGTAAGGTTTATGAACAGGCGTTCTGGTCAAAGATTATTAATCCTTTTGCAATCATCGCAATGATATTACTGGCAACTTGTGTGGTTAAGTGTGAAGGCAGGCCAATAGGACTCGGGCAACGAGTATTTATAGGTGCTTTAATCGGTGTAACTTTTCATCTTGTTAACCAGGTAACTGGTCATCTTGGTGTTGTTTATGGCATCCCGCCATTTATCAGTGTGACGTTACCAACAATAGTTGTGTTGTCTTATATTTCATACTCGTTGGTAAAGAAATATTAAAAACAATGATGCAGCTAACGATAATTGAATTCACATCCGATAGCAGATATCTAAAATTAATTATTTTTATTTACAATCAATTTTGTTTTCGATAATCGATCGTGTAGAGCGAGTTTTTCTTTATCAAATAACGCCCAGATAAAACCTAGTCCTAAAAGCAACAAAGATAATAAAGCAGCAAAGTATCTTAAGCTTGCCTGTTTGTAATTAAGTGTTGAGTCTGTTTCATTAATAACTTCAATTTTCCAGCTACGCATGCCTAGCGTTTGTCTGCCGTTCAGCCAATGCCAACAAAAGTATAGATAAGCCAGAAGTATCAAAAAAACATTATAAAAAATATTGCCGCTTTCGATCACCGTCTCACCGATTAAAGGTAAAAGAATAAAACTAGCAACAAAAAAAATGGCGATTAGTAATAACGTATCATAAGAAATAGCTGCGAATCGCCGGAGTAAAGAGCAGGTTTTTTTATTTTTATTTTCCAATTTTAATAGTTAGCCAGAGTTTTTGACGAAAGGAGCAATAATGATTTATCTGCGCTATTATAGGAGCCTATAGAAAGTACTCAAAATATTAATATATGTTTCAAATAATAAAAGAAATAGTTAATCCTTATTATTTCTAATTCAATAAAAAACCATGCAACACATTCCTAAATATTGGTTGGTAATAGCAATAATCATTCATGCGATCGCTGCTTGGTTTAGTGTTGGTCATTATCATGATGATGAATATTATCAAATACTAGACTTCGTTGCTTTCAAATTAGATTTTGAAATTGCAAATTCACTTATGTGGGAATTTACAAATAAACTTAGAGGAGCGTTGCAGCCATTCATCGCATTTGTGACAGTTAAAGCTATGATGATTGTCGATGTGCAGTCTCCTTTTTTATGGTCATATTCATTGAGATTATTAAGTGCATTAATTTCATTAGTTGCAACAGTTATTTTCTTAAAATCAATAAAAAATGATATTAAATACGAAAAAACATTTTTCTGGGTAATATTCTTTTTATTGTTTTCATGGATTCTGATATTTATGAATATCAGGTTTTCTTCAGAAAGTTGGGGGATGTCTTTTTTCTTAATTGCTTACGCGACATATTTTAATCTTGATGAGTCAGGTAAATATAAATTTATTTATACCGGGGTATTACTTGGTTTAGCATTTCTTGCCCGATACCAAGTTGGTTTAATGATCTTCGGTTTTGTCTGTTGGATGTTAATCATAAAGAGAGAAAGTCTAGTAAATTTATTTATTACTTTTATATCCGGTTGTGTGGTTGTGGCATTAGGTGTTTTATTGGACAGATGGTTGTATGGCAGCTTGACATTTAGTGGTTGGAATTATTTTGAACACCATATAATTGGAAATGCACTTGATAATGTTCTTCCGGAAGAATGGTGGTTTTACGGCTATTATTCTGCTGTTCAATTATTACCACCAATTACACTTGTATTGCCTTTGCTAGTAATTATTTTTTGCCTTGTTTTTTTTCGACACCCGATCACATGGATAATTATTCCTTTTATTCTTTTGCACCAGAAAATTGATCATAAGGAGATGCGTTATTTATTTCCTATCCTTCCTTTCACTCCTGTGATTTTTGCAATGGTGATGGAAAAAATTTATGACTCGTATGATTTTTTCAAGTCAGTTTTTTTCGAATATTTCTGGAAGTTTATACTAGGGCTTTCTGTAGTTATGAATTGTTTTATAGTTTTGCTTGTTATGGTACTTCCTTCCAGCAAAGAAGTTGCGCTTTGGCAAAACTGTTTGTCAAATAAACTTACCAATGATAGTCATGTTTTACTTGTTCTTGACCCGGATGGTTCTTTTACTAATGCGGGTGAACTTGAGCTTGAT
>JBELBG010000094.1:0-2318 GCA_042095435.1 Thiotrichaceae bacterium
TTACGCGCAAAACTATTTGATTTAGGCGCTGTCAGACATGAAGATGTGAATGAAGAGGGCGGCTGGACGATGGAAGTAGAGCTGGAAGAGTTCAGGTTGCATAAATTATGTGAAGAAGCCAGACTCGACATTTCGTCTTTACGGTTGCAGTCGGGGGCGGGTCGCTATTAAGATTCATCTTCCGTAATTTATCTTGAAAAACTAAACAAAATTATATTTCCTTGGAGAGTATTAAATGGGTTGGAATGAGCCACCTAATGGCGATAAAGACAAAGATCCTTGGGGTAATCGTGGAAAAAACGATAGCCCACCTGATTTGAGCGAAATCATCAATAAAATGCAAAAAGGCCTAGGAGGCGTATTTGGAAATGGTGGACGCCCCGGTCAGATGAATAATAGTAATTCCATGTTTCCGCTATTGCTGGGCGTAATACTCTTGCTGGCGTGGATTATCTATGACGTCACTTATTTTATTGATGAGCAAGAAAGAGGCGTCGTTTTACGGTTTGGCGCGAATGTCAGCACATTAGAGCCTGGGATTAATTTTAGATTACCTCGGCCAATAGAAACCGTTATTGTTAGGAACGTGGGTCGAGTACAAAGAATGACTCACAGAGCGACCATGCTGACGCAAGACGAGAACATTGTTGATCTGGAAGTCGCGGTTAAATGGAAAATTAAACAAGATCCGACCGATTTTCTCTTCAATGTACACGAACCTGTTTTAACATTAAAACAAGTAACGGAAAGTGCTGTTCGTGAAGTGATCGGTAAGAGCAAACTTGACTATGTTTTAACAGACGGGCGTGCAGAAATTGCGGAAAAACAACGTCAATTAATGACTCAGGTTCTGGATGAAGAATATAAAATCGGAATTTACATTGAAAGTGTTGAGATGTTATCGGTTAAACCTCCCGAACAGGTTAAGGCCGCATTTGATGACGCAATTAAAGCGCGAGAAGATGAACAACGTTATGTCAACGAAGCGAAAGCTTATCAAAATAAAATAATTCCAATAGCCCGAGGTAATGCAGCTCGAATAATCGAAGAAGCCACCGCTTATAAAGAGCGCGTTATATCAAAGGCAGAAGGTGAAGCAAACCGATTTGAACAACTGTTAACTGAATATAAACGCGCGCCAGAAGTAACACGTGAGCGTTTATATCTTGATGCGATTGAATCTGTGTTCAGTAACTCGAATAAAGTATTTATCGATAATGATAATGGAAATAGCTTGATGTATTTGCCAATTGATAAACTGATTGATCAAAGAAAGAACGAAAGCTCAACGATTCCATCACCTGATTTCAATCAATTGTCTTCAAATGTTTCATCTTCGTTTGAAGATGCCAGGCAGAAATTTGATAGCCGAATTAGGGGAGTAAGATAATGAATACATTACAAAGAATTTTTATTCCCTTAGTAGCGTTGATTGTTATTGGATCGTTTTTTATTTTTAAAGTGAATCAATGGGAACAGGCTGTCGTATTTGAGTTTAAGAAAATTAAATCATCTGATCATGAGCCGGGTTTACATTTCATGGTTCCGCTTATGAATACGGCAAAGAAATTTGAAAAGCGTCTACTTAACCTTGACCAACCGTCTCGACGATTCTTAACCAGTGAAAAGAAAGACGTGATCGTGGATTACTATGCTAAATGGCGTATTTCTGATGTTGAGAAATTTTATATCGCTAGTAATGGTGGCAATATTGAATATGCGAAAACAGAATTGATTTCTCAAAGTCTGGACCAAGCTTTGCGTGATGAATTTGGTAAACGCACCGTACAAGAAGTGGTTGCCGGAGAGCGTAATGAAATCCTAAAAATTGTTAAGGATACTTCTGAACAATTAACACAAAGCTATGGTATTGAGATTGTTGATGTTAGAACCAAGCGCATTGACTTGCCGGAAGAAGTTAGCGATAACGTTTATAAACGTATGCGTTCTGAACGTGTTCGCGTTGCTGAAGAGTTACGTGCTCAGGGTAAAGAAGCTGCAGAAAGAATACAGGCTATTACTGATAAGGACCGGGAAGTTATTTTGGCTATAGCCTATCGTGATGCAGAAATGAAGCGTGGTGAAGGTGATGCGCAAGCAACCGAGGTTTATGCTGCAGCCTATACAAAAGATAAAGACTTTTATTCTTTTTATCGTAGCTTGAGTGCTTATCAGAATAGTTTTAGCAAAGGTAATGATGTCTTGTTGATTGAACCTGAGTCAGACTTTTTCAAGTACTTTAATAATCCAAAAGGTAGATAACGCTAATCGCGCGTCCTGGAATTGTAAAATAATTGTTTGATATAAACTTTTCCGAC
>JBELBG010000094.1:2328-6056 GCA_042095435.1 Thiotrichaceae bacterium
ACTTGCTAGCGGCTATGGCGCTTGTTTTTGTATTCGAAGGTTTAATGCCGTTTATTAATCCCGAAGGTATGCGAAAAGTGTATTTGCTTGCTGCGCAAATGGATAACCAAACAATTCGATTTTTAGGGGTTACCAGTATGCTGCTAGGCGTCGTGCTGCTTTATATAGTTAGATAACTTTAAGTATTAATTTATGAGTATTACAAACCGTTGGTTATTGCCGGAAGGCGTTGAAGAAATATTGCCACCAAAGGCAATGAAGCTTGAACAAATGCGTCGTTCCATTATCGATTTACTCGCCACCTGGGGTTATGAATTCGTTATCCCACCAATGATTGAATATCTTGAATCATTGCTTACTGGTACAGGTGAAGATCTTGATTTGAAGACATTTAAAATAACGGATCAACTAAGTGGTCGATTAATGGGGATTCGTGCTGATATGACACCTCAGGTTGCGCGTATTGATGCGCACTTGTTGAAGCGAGATACACCAACACGGCTTTGTTATTACGGTTCAGTTTTACATACTCGTCCGGGAAAATCAGGTGAAACACGTTCACCATTGCAACTTGGTGCTGAATTATATGGTCACGCCGGTGTGGCTAGCGATATCGAAATTGTTAAATTAATGTTAGCTACATTAAAGCATGTTGGTATTGCACAAACGTATATGGATATAGGGCACATTGGTGTTTTCAGAACACTAAGTACTGAGTCATCATTAAATGATGAACAACGTGCGGCTGTATTTGAAGCGTTGCAGCGTAAAGCTAAAGATGAACTAAAGGCGTTTTATAAAGAATGGAATGTCACTGATAGTGCCAGTAATGCCTTGCTTGATTTAGTTGATTTAAATGGCGATATCAGTGTTCTAAATGAAGCAGAAAAACTACTCAAGAATGTTTCACCTGAAGTTATTAAATATATCGAAGAAGTGAAAACATTAGCTGGTGCAATAAAAGATCAGTTTGATGCCAAGATTAATATTGATTTAGCAGAATTACGCGGTTATCACTATCATACGGGTATGGTCTATACCGCATTTGTACCGGGACATGGTGAAGGCGTTGCATTTGGCGGTCGTTATGATGATGTCGGTAAAGCGTTTGGTCGAGCCAGGCCGGCAACCGGTTTTAGTCTTGATGTTAAGTCATTATTAAAATATCAAAACAATGAGACAAACACCGCAAAGAAAATATTTGCGCCTGCATCTGATGAACCATCTCTACAAAATAAAATTGATGAACTTCGTGCGTCGGGGAATATTGTTGTTCAGGAATTATCAGGGCAACAGGGAAATGCTGAAGATATGAATTGCGAGCAACAGCTTGTTAATGATAATGGCGACTGGATAGTAAAATAATTTAATACAATAAACAGGGGAGAGTACTTTAGGTACTCAAAGAAAGAATGGGTAAAAATATAATTGTACTTGGCACTCAATGGGGTGATGAGGGCAAAGGAAAAATTGTCGACCTGTTAACGGAAGATGCATCAGCAGTTGTTCGTTTTCAGGGCGGTCATAATGCCGGCCATACCGTTATTATTGAAGGCAAGAAAACCATTCTTCACTTGATTCCTTCCGGTATTTTGCACGATGGCGTCGAATGTATTATTGGTAACGGTGTTGTCCTAAGTCCGCATGCCTTAATGGAAGAGATAAACATGCTGGAAGAGAATGGCGTTGCTGCACGTAAATATATAAAAATATCTGAAGCATGTACGCTGATTTTACCTTATCACATCGCGCTAGATCAGGCCCGGGAAAAAGCAAAAGGTAAAGCTGCAATAGGCACAACAGGTAGAGGTATTGGTCCTGCTTATGAAGATAAAGTCGCGCGCCGTGCATTGCGTGCAGGTGATTTGAAAAATGATGCTTTGCTTGCCAGTAAACTGGAAGAATTACTTGAGTATCATAATTTCATGTTAACGAACTATTATAAGTGTGATGAGATTGATTATCAGGAATCACTTGATGATATAAGAAGTCTGGCTGAAACACTTGTTCCAATGATCGAAGATACTGGAAGCCGTTTGAACGAACTATATAGCGACGGTAAGAATATCATGTTTGAAGGTGCGCAAGGGACATGGCTGGATATTGATCACGGTACTTATCCTTTTGTAACGTCTTCTAATACAACAGCTGGCGGTGCAGCAACAGGTAGTGGTTTTGGCCCTTGTCATTTTGATTATGTATTAGGTATTACCAAAGCATATACAACGCGTGTTGGTTCGGGGCCTTTCCCAACAGAATTATTTTGTGAAACAGGTGAACACATTGCCAAAGCAGGTCATGAATTCGGTGCGACAACCGGACGAGCCAGACGTTGTGGTTGGTATGATGCAGTCGCACTTCGCCGTTCAGCACAAATAAATAGCTTAACCGGTTTATGTATTACTAAACTGGATGTTCTTGATAAATTGGAAACGATTAATATATGTACAGGCTATGAAATTGACGGCAAAACTGTTGGTGTGCCTCCTATTGGCGCGGAAGAGTTTGCTAAATGTCAGCCTATTTATGAAGAGCATTCAGGCTGGCTATCGAATACTGTTGGCACAACAAACTATGACGAATTACCTCAGAAAGCACGAGATTATTTGAATCGACTGGAAGAAGTAACCGGTATTCCTGTTGATATTATTTCTACTGGGCCAGATCGTGTAGAAACTATTATTTTAAAGAACCCATTCGCCTGATTTTTTACATTTAATTCATAATGTTAATCAAGGTTATTATTTAGCGATACAAACGATCAATTGCCGGGCATGATGATGTTGTGTAGCATTGAAAGCCTGTTTTATAAAAGAGTAGTTTGCATCTCCGATGACCTTATTAATTGCGTTCGCTTTTCTTGCTATTGGTGTGTCTTTCCTTTGTTCTGTGCTTGAAGCAGTGCTGCTGTCTATTACGCCGAGTTATATTGTTAGCTTGAGGGAAACTCAACCAAGCTTATACAAACAATTAAGTATTCTAAAAGAACGTATTGATCAGCCATTAGCAGCGATACTCACCCTAAATACTGTCGCACATACTTTTGGTGCAGCGGGTGTCGGTGCGCAGGTTGGTATTGTTTTTGGTGATGGTTACCTAGCCGCCTCATCTGCAATACTGACTTTTCTGGTATTAATACTTTCCGAAATCATTCCAAAGACACTCGGTGCAAAGTACTGGGATAAGTTAGCGCCTTTTCTGCCCTCCATCCTTAACGCTATGATAATGATGCTGAAACCCTTCATTATGCTTTCTGATGTTATTACACGTTCTTTAGGCAAAGAAACACCTAAGACTGATATTCGTTCACAAATCAAAGCGTTGACCAAGCTGGGTCGTGAACGCAATATGTTGGATGATGATGAACAGCGAGTGATTGAGAATATTCTCGATTTACATGAGATGCAGCTTCGAAATATTTTAACGCCGCGTACCGTTTGCCAATATGTCAAGCTCGAAAGTACGTTAGCTGATAACAGGAAGAAGTTACGTGAAACGTCTTTTTCACGTTATCCGGTGCTGGATGAAAATGAACACCCGCAGGGCATTGTCTTTCGTAACGAATTGCCGGATGTAGAAGAGACAACAGAACTTAGCAAGTTAATGAGTCCTGTGCAGATTTTTAAAGAGACTGACTCGGTCGAATCCGCTTTAACTTTATTGTTGAAAGAACATCAGCATATGGGGCTGGTTTTTGACGAGTACGGTACATGGCTGGGTTTGATCAC
>JBELBG010000095.1:0-6011 GCA_042095435.1 Thiotrichaceae bacterium
ATGACAAACTGTTTTCTTCTCCGTTAGCAGAAGAAGCTAATACTATTGGTTACCCAAAAGAAATACGAAACAATATGCTAACGTTTTGTAAAGACATTATTACTCAACATATTCCTGCTGAAAAATTCTTTCCCTGTCATGAATCATTTTGATTGAACATTTTATGACCGATCAAACCATCATCTATATTACTTTCAGTACGTATATTTTAATAATGTTCTACATTGGCTGGCTTGCATTACGTCGCACTCATAATCAGTCAGATTATATTTTAGGTGGCAGAAAACTTGGCAAATGGACAACCGCAATCAGTGCTGGCGCATCAGACATGAGTGGTTGGCTTTTATTAGGCTTACCCGGTTATGCCTTTCTCTCTGGTCTGGAAGCCGTGTGGATTGCGATTGGTTTATATATTGGTACTTGCTTGAATTGGTATTACGTTGCACCACGATTACGCACTCAAACACAATCGCTAAATAATGCGCTTACCATTCCTGAATATTTTGAATATCGATTTAAAGATAACTCACACTTATTGCGAATAATTTCTGCTATTTTCATTCTTTTGTTCTATTTGTTTTATACCAGTTCAGGGTTTGTAGCTGGAGGGAAATTATTTGAATCTGTTTTTGGTATCCCCTACCAAACTGCGGTTATTGCCAGTGCATTAATCATTCTTGTTTACACCTGTCTGGGTGGTTTTCTAGCTGTGTCCTGGACTGATTTAATTCAAGGTTTGTTAATGGCGTTCGCATTAAGTTATGTTGCTGTTTTGGCGGTATATGAAGTTGAAGGCTTTGAGGCTTTATTTAACTGGATGACGATTGTTAATACAGATCTTGTTAACCCTTATGTTAGTGTCACGCAAGGACCGTTAGGTTTAATCGGAATATTTTCTTTATTAGCTTGGGGACTGGGTTATTTTGGTCAACCCCACATACTTGCTCGTTTCATGGCTATTAAATCAGAGAAGCTGATCCCACAGGCGCGTACTATTGCCATTTACTGGACAGCAATCGGGCTGTTAAGTGCTTTGTTAATTGGTTTTTCCGGAATTGCAATATTAGGCAATCAATTACACGCTAGCGATAGTGAAAAAGTGTTTATTGAATTACTGCATTTATTACTACACCCGGTTCCTGCAGGAATATGTCTTGCTGCGATTCTGGCAGCAATTATGAGTACAGCTGATTCTCAATTACTGGTTGCTTCATCTGCCATAACAGAAGACATCTATAAAATTATTAAAATTGAAACAACGGACAAACAATTATTATTACTTGCTAGAATCAGTGTCGCTTTATTAACTGTTTTTGCAGCAACGCTTGCATTACAACCCGACAGTAATGTGCTCGATTTAGTCGCTTATGCCTGGGCCGGGTTTGGAGCCACATTCGGCCCGGTAATCATATTATCTCTCTTCAAAAAAGACCTGACACGTAATTCCGCTTTATTAGGAATGATCACGGGTGGTTTAACCGTAATCTTATGGAAAAATATTAATCTGGATTTCCGAATATTCCAGCTGTATGAACTGGTACCTGGCTTTGTTCTAGCGACAATGGTTATGCTAATAAACGAATCAATAAGATCGGTTAAAAATAAAGCGTAAGTCTCGGTTCCGTTATGTCATCAACGCTTGAGGTATAAAGTTTATATTAGAGTTTGTGTTTTCCATTTTAGTCCAATCAATGTCACAACAAACAACGGTCATCCTTCCATTAACCATTACCGCTACAGATAAAGTCAGGCACATAGTCGAATCTGTAACCGACAAATAAGGCCCAGTACAATGCACAGCATTTGGTGAATTTATTGCACTTTGGAAATAAAGTCGGTAATACCAGTTTGAATTCGATGTATTTGCCAATGGAGAAAGTTTTTTATAATCGTCATTTATAGAAGTCAAAATATTAATATTAAAGCCAAGCTGATAACCGTTTTCATCAATCATATAAACTCGGCGTAAATTATTTAAGCCCTGACTTACTAAAATATCATTATTTGCCTCAACGGCATTCTCTATTTTTGAATTTACTTTTAACATAGAAACCAAAGAATCAATATAACGAACATAGGGCATCAAAATGCGGTTTGATTTATCAGCTTCTTCTGACGCTTTTTTTCTGAATACATTGTGAAGATGCTCACATATATTATCTTTAAGATTTGATTCTTCATCAGCTAAAAATGGTTTAGCAAAATAATAACCTTGAACCAAATCAACATTAGAGTCTAAAACGAGCAATGCTTCTTTTTCCGTTTCAACGCCTTCTGCCACAACCAAGGAGCCTGTCTCGTGCAGCAAGGCAACAAGCTTGGATAAACTAAAATTTAACTTTTCACCATAAGTAGATCGGGTAATTATCGAACGATCAAGCTTAACCATATCCGGCTCAAGTCGCCATATACGCTCGAAGTTCGAATGACCGGCGCCAAAATCATCGATCGCAATTTTGCAGCCAATTTGTTTGAAATAGTTTATTGATTCATCAATTCTCGGATCATTCGTTATATCATTTTCTAATATTTCGATAACAATTTGATGAGGCTGAATCCCAGTACGCTTCAAGACTTCTTCAAAGTTCATCACACCAACACTGTAATGCAGAATAGATGAAGGTATGATATTTAAAAACAACCAGTTATTACTGTTGTTTTCGGTTATTTCCTTAAAGTTAAACGCATGCAGTGTGTGACAAATGATATCAAGATCGCCCGATACTCCTGCATGTATAGCGTTAGTGAACACCTCTCCCGGTGTAGCGGATTGTGTATTTTTAAAAGGTCTGATTAAAGCTTCATAACCGACAGGACGTCTGTGCGTTATGCTATAAATCGGCTGAAAGCCACTTTTTAAAATATAGTCATAATAATTTAAACTGGGCGTTCTGTTTTCAAGTTGCAATTGGTCAGTAAAGATATTCCAGTATTTTTTTTTACTAATTTCATTTGGCGACATGCGTTGCCAGAATTTCTCAAACCTTTCCGAAAGAATTTCTTCGGTTTGTTCTATTTCACCTTTCCATGCTTGATGACTGGTCATATTTAATCCTAAATATTTTACTGAAAAAAATATGGCATCACACTTTCACTTGCTTCAATGGTGAAAATGAATGCCGTTATTCACAGAATCTAGTAGCAATTTAAAAACCAATTATTACAAGTTTAGTAAGCGCTTATTAAAATGAGCTGATTAGTAGCAATTTTGTCGACTGTGTCACAAAAACTGTTACTAACTTAATAAACAACTTTAAATTGCTTGCACTAATATGCTTTATCTTAGTGCACCCTATTTAGAGCTCGACACATAATAGAGCTAAGACTTTACTTTAGGAAAAGCTCATTAGAGCTTGTTATATATTTCACTGCCTTTTTCTTTAAATTCTTTCGACATGTCTTCCATCCCTTTTTTCAGAGCTTGCTCGACATTATCGAGACCTTGTTCATCAGCATAATCACGTACATCTTGCGATATCTTCATTGAACAAAAGTTAGGCCCACACATGGAACAGAAATGCGCAGTCTTATGACCTTCCTTCGGTAAGGTCTCATCATGAAAGTCTTTAGCACGATCCGGATCCAACCCAAGATTAAATTGGTCTTCCCAACGGAATTCAAAACGCGCTTTCGATAAAGCATTGTCTCTCAGTTGTGCTGTAGGATGACCTTTGGCCAAGTCGGCCGCATGCGCAGCAATCTTGTAAGTGATAATGCCTTCTTTAACATCATCTTTATTGGGCAAGCCGAGATGTTCTTTTGGCGTGACGTAACACAACATTGCCGTGCCGTACCAACCAATCTGAGCCGCACCAATAGCAGAAGTAATATGATCATAACCAGGAGCAATATCTGTCGTTAGAGGCCCTAAAGTATAGAAAGGCGCTTCGTGACACTCTTCCATTTCTTTGTCGACATTTTCCTTAATCATATGCATTGGCACATGACCTGGACCTTCGATCATCACTTGTACATCATGTTTCCAGGCAATTTTAGTGAGCTCACCCAATGTTTTTAATTCAGCAAACTGTGCTTCATCATTGGCATCCGCTAATGAACCCGGGCGTAAGCCATCACCTAAAGAAAAGGCGACGTCATATTGTTTCATTAATTCACAAATTTCTTCGAAATGCGTGTAAAGAAAGTTTTCTTTATGATGTGCCAAACACCATTTGGCCAGAATCGACCCGCCGCGAGAAACAATGCCGGTGACACGCTTAGCCGTTAATGGGATGTATGGCAAACGCACACCTGCATGAATAGTAAAGTAATCGACGCCCTGCTCTGCTTGTTCGATTAGGGTATCTCTATAGATTTCCCAAGTTAAGTCTTCCGCTTTGCCATTTACTTTTTCCAAAGCCTGATAGATTGGAACAGTACCGATTGGTACTGGTGAGTTTCGAACGATCCATTCACGCGTTTCATGAATATTCTTTCCGGTTGAGAGATCCATGACCGTATCGCCACCATGACGGATTGACCATGTCATTTTTTCAACTTCTTCTTCAATCGTTGAGCCTAGTGCAGAATTACCAATATTGGCATTAATCTTCACCAAAAAATTCTTGCCAATAATCATTGGTTCAGATTCCGGGTGATTAATATTATTTGGAATGATGGCGCGACCTGCAGCGACTTCGTCGCGCACAAATTCCGGCGTAACTAAATCTGGCAAATTACTATGCCAAGGTGTACCTGGATGTCTTTTCAGTAATAGTTCATCAGTATATTCATCAATACGCTGATTCTCACGTATCGCAATGAATTCCATTTCCGGGGTAATGATGCCTTTTTTTGCATAATGCATTTGTGTGACATTGGCACCTGTTTTAGCAACTCGTGGTTTAGGCGGTTGTGAGTAACGTAATTTCTGTAATTCAGGATCGTTTATACGTTCGACACCGTATTCTGAACTCGGGCCTTCTAATTCAACAGTATCATTTCGCTCTGCTATCCATTTTTCTCTTAATGCCGGTAAGCCTTTTCTAATATCAATATTGGCTTCAGGATCAGTATAAGGGCCGGATGTGTCATAAACAGTTATTGGGGTATTTTCTTCGAGGCCTGTTTGTGTTTGTGTCGGTGAGCATGATATTTCACGCATCGGTACACGGATATCTGCGCGTGAGCCAGTAACATAGATTTTTTTAGAGTTTGGGATGGCTTCAACCGCTTTTTTATCAACGGTTGCAGTATGACTTAATATCGAATCAGGTTGTGCACTCATAGTCGACCTCTTTATAGATAAAAGGATAGTATTACGAGCGCCAATGCTTATAGTAATGGCAAGATGCTTGCTTCCCTACGCTGGTATTAGCCAGATCAGGTTCAAGGGTCAATCTCAGCCTACAAAGGCGCCCCTAGCTTGATGACATGCTATATAATACGATAACTAACTACAACACTTTCAGAGAAAATATAGGTATGAATATAGAATTAGCCCGTTCAAACATGATTGAACAACAAATTCGCACCTGGGATGTGCTTGATATGAATATTTTAGGACTTTTAGGTGAACTTCATCGTGAAAACTTTATCCCGGAGGAATACACAGAACTCGCTTTTACAGATATGTGTATACCGATAGGTCATGAGCAAACCACGATGACGCCTAAAGTCGAAGCACGACTTTTACAGTCACTCAAATTAACACCGGCAGAGTCAGTACTGGAAGTTGGCACCGGTTGCGGTTATTTAACAGCGTTATTGGCAAAAACATCAAAGCATGTAAAAAGTATTGATATTTATCCAGACTTTATTAGCACAGCTTCTGAGAAGTTAGCGCAAGTAGGCCTAACTAATGTTGAACTTGATATCGCAGATGTATATGACTTGTTAGATAAGTCAGATAAGTATGATGTTGTCGTATTAACAGCATCTTTGCCGACAATAGATGAGCGGTTTATGAATTTATTAAATGAAAATGGAAGAATGTTCGCTATTGTTGGAGAGTCTCCTGCAATGGAAGCATGTATATTGACAAAACAAGGTGAAGCCTATTCCAAACAGGA
>JBELBG010000096.1:0-5944 GCA_042095435.1 Thiotrichaceae bacterium
CGAATAACGCTCCAGACAAATGGGAAGAAAACGTTTTACAACAGTTTGAACAACGAAAACTAAATGGCGAAAATATCAGTCAGCTTGATTATTATGAAAATACAGTTGAAGGATTTCGTTATATGAAAGCTATTCCCACGCAGGCTCTATGCCTGAACTGTCATGGTGAATTAATGTCAACACCCGTTAAAGCTAAAATTAAACAATTATACCCCGGTGATAAAGCAACAGGATTTAAAGTAGGTGATATAAGAGGTGCGTTTACGTTATTTAAGTCCAGGCCCTAACAATAAACAGTATTTGCTTCAGCCAATATAGCAACATATGATTGCTGTAACAGCGTAAATTTTTCTGTAATGTCTAAAGGCTTTTTCCTCTCAGTCGATATATAAATACCTATACCAGATTGTTGATTTAAATCTGGAAGAGGATATCTATAAAAGCGAAATAGAAGAAGTTGCCATGAACCTTGTATGCGAAAAATGTGACATAGCTATGCGCACCGTTTTTTACGAAGGTGTCGCAATACAGTTATGTATGAGCTGCAAAGGTGCCTTTCTTAGTCAAAAAAACTGGAGATTATTGAGAATAACTGTGAAATTGAATTTCATAATGCCTCCCCAAGCTTTATTGATGACTATGCTCAAGTTAATCGACATTGTCCAAAATGTAAGATTGAAATGAAAAAAATGCGATACGGTCACATGCGCGAAGCAAAAATTGATTTTTGCACAGACTGCCATGGTTTATGGTTAGATAAAACGAGCTTATGCTTAATGCGGTTCAATTATGAAATTGCTGAAAGAACCCCGTTATTTCATCAACATCATCGGTCCTGATCATAGTAGCCGTTTTTTCGAACCTACTGATATCTAAGTTGTACCTTTTAAGAAGCTTATTTTCTCTTATTTGAGGAACTTGTTAAATCAGAGAATGAGTCTGGAGATGAAGAAGAGCTTGTGGTGAGTATGTCTGCTCGTACTTTTCCCCTAGTTGAAATGCTGAAGTCAGCCTAAAAAGAAAACGAACCAATCATGTGTCATGAAAAGAAATAATACCGTTCGTTTCATGTTAAGGTCGACGATACCAGAGTGTACATAAAGACTTAATACGTACTGTGAAGGGAAATACGGCAAGAAGCAATACATATAAATAAATGCGCAGTGGTGAATACCATTGCATCTTGCGTATAGAGGTTATTACTGGCGGTTGTTTAATGATTTCGAAAGCCTGATTTCTTTTCTTTCCGAGTTTTCTAAGGCTTCTTGATAACCAGATTTCTTCACTGGCATAAACTGCTTCACTGAAGCCATCAACTTCCTTGAAAGCATCGTCATGGCAATAGATAAAACTACCTGCTGCATTATATGTAGTGACTGATATCCAGTTCCAGAGTTCGAGTAATATTTGCATAGAGAAGTGCAATGGCATGTCGCCGGCAATGCATGCACCACCGCCAATGATTTTTCCACTCTCAAGGTTACTCAGAGCTTGCTGCAATAATGCAGTCGGGATAATTGTGTCGGCATCGACAAATATTAGGTACCGTCCTTTCGCTGCTCTAGCACCAGCATTTCTGGCGCGGGAGATTTGATTAATGGCTTCAAAAATCACTTTAACTCTATTCTGTTTGGCAATCTTTGCCGTATCGTCACTGGAATTATTATCAACAACAATAATTTCTCCTTCGAGTGAAATATGTGGCATCGCTTCTTTTAACGCAGTTATGGTGTTTGCCAGATAATCCTCTTCGTTATAGGCAGGGATAATAATTGAATAGTCAATACTCATAGTCAGATTGTAGTCAACACGGGATTTATTGATAATAGCGCAAATATTACTGACTATGTAATTAAAGTAATAAAGCGTTTTTTATTTATCCCGTGTTTGGTATCTTGATACTGTTAATTTACTTGGAGCTTTTTTATGAAACTAGCTATTATCATTTTAAATTCAATGTTTTTGCTTTTATTCATCAGTGCTGTTATTGGTGAATGGGGAAAGCCATCAGCAATAATATCGGGTATTGCCATTGTTAATGTTTTAATAAACTCAATATATATCCTTATTAAAGTAAAAAACGACATGTTTGAAGGATAAATCGCGCAGGATTTGGATTAAATGAGGTAAATGCTTCTCCTTTCGGAAAAGGTTTTTGGTTGATGTACTAAACGCATTTGTTGTCTTGTTTATTGTTGTTGATCCTATTGGTTTTGTCAGAACGTTTGGCTGAGACAGGTGCAAATGTAATTAGTCGTTTGTTTGGTTTAATTCTAGCCGCGTTGGCTGTGCAGTTTGTTTTAGACGGTATCAAGCAAAGTTTTTTCAGTTGATAAAACCACCTATCCTAAGCTCGTAGAATAAATGTTATACTGCTTTTAACCTTTTGTGGATTTATACAAAATTAATAACCTGATACAAATAAGGCACAATCATAATGAGCAAGACAACATGGGCTGTTTTAAGTGACGGCAGATATATTAAAGTCATGATTAACAATGGCGAAAATAAAAAACTTACCGTGCTAGATGCAGATAAACATGAAGACCTGGCTACACTTTGCTACAAGATGGTCAACAGTAAACCTGAATTCTTGCTTAAGGGTTCTGTAAAAGCCAAAAAAATTGACTTTGTTCAGCTACAAGCCGACTTTCTGGTAGAGCAGTACAATAAAGAACTATATGAACGTTTAGTGATCGCAGCGCCTGCTGATGTTGCTAAATCATTACGTGCTGCCTTGCCAGATAATATTAATCAATTAGTCGCTGGTGAATTAGCAGAGGATATCACAGTTAAGTCTGCGGATATTATTGAAGATAAACTGGCCGATCTGATTGCTGCCTGATTTTTATGTAAATAGAAACCAATAACGATGTTGGTTATTTTTACTTCAAACGCACACAGTGACATTATGATGTTTGCTGATGTCGCAGAAAAACTTATCGAAATGATGGGGCACAGTGGCACGATACCTGGTGCTATTGCTGCAAAGGATATTCCTGAAGTATTAGCACGACTGGAAAAAGTAATCGCGTTTCATGAAAAAGAAAGTTCTGATGATCATCAGGATGCTGAAGCAGAAAATATAGAAATAAAAGTCAGTCTAGCAAGTCGAGCTTTTCCTTTAATTAAAATGCTGGAAGACGCTGCTAAAGATAAAGAGTCTGTTATGTGGCATCAAAAATAATTTATCAGTTGTTTTTGTAACACTTTATAAATTAGAAATTATTTTTACAGGCAATGTATAACTCTCTATGACAAGCTGATAGCATCAGTTTATGCAGATTCTTATTTCAACTTTAGCGATTCTTTTGTGCCACAGTATTACCGGTACGGCATCAGTCCTCATGCGCTATTTTGTTGGGATTCTTGATCCTGTAGAACTTGCATTTATGCGTTATCTGTTAGGCGGTTTTTTCATCCTACCCTTATTCTTTATTTTTCGAAGTTCGAACTTAACAAAAAGCTTGTTATTTAAATCGATAGCATTAGGTATATTGTTCTTTGGTATTTTTCCCTTCTTGTTTGCAGAAGCGTTTGTTTATACCAGTGCGGCCAGAGGTGCGCTGGTTTTAGCAACCATGCCAATATGGACAATGTTAATAGGTAAAGCGCTTGGTCATGAAAAAGTCAATTGGTTATCTTTACTCGCAGTTATCCTGGCTTTAATTGGGTTGTTTGTCGCGTTATCAGATAAATTATTTTTGACAACGAACGAAGCTGTAAGCTTTAAAGGTGAGTTGATTATGTTGCTTGCAGCAATCTGTGCTGCAGTCTATGCGATATTCTCTAAACCTGTATTAAAAGAGATTCCGGCTTCAACAATGTCACCAATTGCAATGTTAGCCGGTTGTTTTACTCTTATGCCATTTGCGATAGGTAATAACGTTAGCGATCATGTTCTTGTATTATCCGATACAAATTTGTATTTGCTCATCTATATTGGTGTTGTGACAGGTGGTATTGCGTTCTATTTATTCAACTGGGTTTTAACCAAAACCACAGCAACATTTAACACTATGTTTGTTACATTAAATCCAATCGTTGCTATATTCCTAGGCTATCTATTTTTAGGCGAAGCAATTCAGATAAATTTTATAATTGGGGTGCTGATTGTGTTCAGTGGGCTTGGATTCGCTGTCTATTCACAACGGGAAGGTCATCAATAATAATTATTGTTGTTGAGAGAACGTTTTTATATAAAGCGTTTCTACTTTTTTTCTTGCCCAGTCTGTTTTGCGTAAAAATTTCAGGCTGGAATTAATACTGGGATCGCTTTTAAAACAATTGATGTTAATAAGCTGACCTAATTCCTGCCATCCGTATTTATCAACTAACTGCTCAACAATAGATTTAAGCGTGATGCCATGTAGTGGATCTTGAACGCGAGTATCGTTTGTTTGCTTTTGCGTCACGATACTAATCCGACTTTTTGACTCTTTTGTATTCTTGAAAAGTAGTAGGTTTCTTTTTATCTTTTACAGTCTCAAAATTAGCAACTGCTTTCGGAGTTTGAGCTTCTTCTACTACGTCGGATTTTTCTTCAGCTTTTTTAACACGGATTTTACTTTCATGAACTTCTTTGCCGTTAAGGTTTTTTATCGCAGCTTTGGCTTCGCCCGGTTTAGGCATTTCAATAAAACCAAAGCCCTTTGATAGCCCGGAATTTTTATCCATAACCAATGAGCATGATTGCACATTACCAAAAGCTTCGAATAAAGCACGAACGTCAGCTTCATTAGTAATTCGAGAAAGATTTCGTATGAGTAGTTTCATAAGAACACTTTAACAGAAAAATTGTTGCTCGCTTCTTATTTAGCGTTTGCAGACTTTTTGTCAGCTTGTAACTGAGTAGCAAGATACTCTTCATACGTGCCCTGAAAGTCGATGGCTTTTTTATCTTTAATCTCAATAACGCGTGTTGCCAGTGACGAAACAAATTCGCGATCATGACTGACGAAAATTAAAGTACCTTCGTAATGTTCCAAAGCCAGATTTAATGCTTCAATCGATTCCATGTCCAAATGGTTGGTCGGTTCGTCCATAATCATGACGTTCGTCTCTTGTAACATTAACTTACCAAACAGCAACCTATTTTTTTCACCACCAGAACAAACTTTTACTTTCTTTTCGAAATCTTCTGAAGAAAACAACATCTGTCCTAAAGTTGCACGTACAGCCTGATCATCATGTTTCGGTTTACGCCATTGTTCCATCCAGTCGAATAGATTTAAATCAGTATCAAAATCAGCAGTACTGTCCTGAGGACAATAACCAATACTTGCATTCTCTGCCCATTGAATCTTGCCACTGTTTGTTTCAAGTTCATTGATTATGCAACGAAGAAACGTGGTTTTACCAACACCGTTTTCACCAATTATCGCAAGGCGACTACCGGCTTCTAATAAGATACTGGCATCTTCAAATAATGTTTCATCATCAAAGCCATGAGACATATTTTCTAAAGTCAAAGCGAGACGATGTAATTTCTTTTCCTGATTAAAACGAATGTATGGGCTAACACGGCTTGAAGGTTTAACTTCTTCCAATGTTATTTTTTCAATTTGTCTAGCGCGTGAAGTTGCCTGTTTTGCTTTTGAAGCATTCGCCGAGAAGCGACTAACAAAATGTTTTAGTTCTGCAATTTGTGCAGATTTCTTTGCATTGTCAGATTGAAGACGTTCACGTGCCTGTGTAGACGCAATCATAAAGTTATCGTAGTTACCGGGATAAACACGTAACTCACCGTAATCAATATCCGCAATGTGTGTGCAGACTTCATTCAGGAAGTGACGATCATGCGAAATAATAACCATGGTACTTCTGCGCTCATTCAATACACCTTCGAGCCAACGAATAGTATTGATGTCGAGGTTGTTGGTCGGTTCGTCGAGTAACAGGATATCTGGTTCAGCAAACAGAGCTTGTGCCAAAAGTACACGTA
>JBELBG010000097.1:0-2407 GCA_042095435.1 Thiotrichaceae bacterium
TGTTCTTGTTTAAGCGGTGATTTATTTGGTGATTATTATTTTGATGAGCCTTTGGAAATAGGTAGCCGAGTTGTATTTGAAAATATCGGGGCATATATGCAGGTAAAGGCGGATATGTTTAATGGTATTAATTTACCTGCTACCTATTTATTAAATAATAAAAATAATTTTAAATTAATAAAACAATATGATTATCAATCCTTTCGCAGTCGTGTATAACGTTAGATAAATGATATGTTGTTTATATAATCTTCTGTTTAAAGTGCCTGCTTCAGGACAGGAACAAAAACCGAAGTGAACAAAACCTCTATCCGTATAAAACTCTATAGATTATTCAGCTGAAAATGTTACAAGCTTGCAAAGTACTTTTTTTCGTATTCTTCGATATATGTCGTCTTATTAAACGACCACAAGATATTCCCGCTTCGAAAAACTTATTAACGATTTGTATTCTTGTGTACAGTTTACTTTCTATTTTTATTGCTAATTTATACCAGGAAACAGAGCAGGCTATTTTAGGTAGCCTGATTGAACTCGGATTACTTTTACTTTTTAGTTGGGCTGTTTTACAGGCTAGTGGTAAGGCAGTACGCTGGATACAGACCGTAACAGCACTGATAGGTACAAACATGGTTATCAATATTATTGCTTTGCCTGCCTATGTTCTTATCAGCTTTAGTGGGGTAAATGAATTGACTGAGGGTAGTTCTACACAAAGTTTAGGTTTGCTGGTGCTAGCCATTCTCGCCTGCTGGAATATTGTCATTATGTCGCATATTGTTAAACACTCGTTGGAAACACATTTTGCTATAGCCCTGTTTGTAGCGTTGACTTATATCTGGATTGCTTTCAGCTTTACTTCGGCAGTGATGCCAGCGGGAATAAGTTAATGCATATACATATTTTGGGAATTTGTGGCACGTTTATGGGAGGGATAGCTCAGATTGCTCGCAAATTAGGACATGATGTGACAGGGTCAGATCAAAATGTCTATCCGCCGATGAGCGATCAACTTGAAAAAGTCGGTATTGATCTAATGCAAGGTTATAAAGCGGAGCATCTGAAACCTCTGCCGGATATCGTTATTGTCGGTAATACCATCTCGCGTGGTAATCCAGAGCTTGAAACTGTTTTGAATGAGCAAATACCGTTTACTTCAGGACCAGAGTGGTTATACAACGATGTATTGAAAAATAAGCATGTTTTAGCGGTATCCGGTACGCACGGTAAAACGACAACCACGACAATATTGAGCTGGATTCTCGAATATGCGGGGCTAAATCCGGGCTTTTTAATTGGTGGCGTTGCGGAGAATTTTGGTATCTCAGCACGTTATACGGATTCTGAATACTTTGTTATTGAAGCGGATGAATATGACACCTCATTTTCCGATAAGCGATCAAAATTTATTCACTACCATCCCAAAACGTTGATTATTAATAATGTTGAATTCGATCATGCCGACATCTTTCATGATATTGCTGCTATAAGACGCGAATTTCATCATTTATTGCGTGTTTTACCTGAGCAAGCACGGGTTATTTATCCCAGCGATGATGAAGAAGTAAAAAATGTATTGGATATGGGCTGTTGGTCTGAGAAAGAAAGCTTTAGCAAAGAAGTAAGTGCTAACTGGTCTATTGGATCATCCGAAGTTGATTTTCGCTATTTTAAGGTAATGCATGAAGGAAAAGAGCTTGGCGAGGTAAATTGGTCACTGATTGGAGAGCATAATGCGAATAATGCGCTCGCAGCCATTATCGCAGCTGAACACGTTGGTGTTAGTGTCGACAAAGCTTGTGCAGCATTAAGCGAGTTTAAATCCGTTAAACGGCGTTTAGAGCGCCTTTTTGAGTCGAATGGAACATGTGTTTATGATGATTTTGCACATCACCCGACTGCAATTAGTAAAACATTGGAAGCCTTACGTCAGCATGCACCGGATAGCCGTATCATTGCTGTAATGGAGCCGCGTTCAAATACCATGCGTATGGGTTACCACGCAGAAACATTAGCGGCTTCTTTTGATAAGGCCGACAGGATTTTGTTGTTTCAAGCCGATAATGTAGATTGGGACATTGCTAAACATATGGCTGAACTTGGTGAACGTTGCCGAGTCTTCAAAGATATAGAAGAAATAGTCAGTTTAATTGCTGAGCAGCATCAACCGGGAGATCAAATAGTAGTGATGAGTAACGGTGGTTTTGGCGGTATCCATAGGAAATTGATTGAGGCATTGAGTTAAAAAATGAATATTCCTTTGTTTCCACTCAATACGGTTGTTTTTCCAGAAGGTGAATTACCTTTGAGGTTATTTGAACCGCGTTATATTGACATGGTGAGTGAGTGCTTACGTAATGATAGTGGTTTTGGTGTGTTATTTAATTGGTTTAGTTGATAGATCGGA